>JAFBAJ010000033.1 GCA_019247865.1 Acidobacteriota bacterium | reverse complement strand
AGAGAAGCGGCGGCGCGCAACTCTTTAGTGAATTCGTCGCTACCTTCGGACTGCTCGCGGTAATTTGGGGCTGCGTGCGTCTGCGCTCCTCTGCCGTGCCGTTTGCCGTCGCCGCCTACATCACGGCGGCTTACTGGTTCACGGCTTCAACCTCGTTCGCCAATCCAGCCGTCACGCTCGCACGCGCTGCCAGCGATACTTTCGCGGGCCTTCGTCCCATTGATGCGCCGGGCTTCATCATTGCACAGCTCATCGGCGCGTTCGCCGCCACGTATCTCTTTCGCTGGCTCGTGCCGACGCTTCCCAAAGACGCCGATGCTGTAATTGTGCCGCATGACGAAAAGGATAAACGATGAGTGAAAGGAAAAGAGTCTTAATTCTCTGTACCGGAAACTCTGCGCGGAGCCAGATGGCGGAGGGGTTGCTGCGACACGACGGCGGCGATAAGTTTGAAGTGGAAAGTGCCGGCGTCGAGGCGAGCTTTGTGCGACCGCAAGCCATCGAAGTCATGCGCGAGGTTGGCATAGACATTTCCGGGCATCGCTCGAAATCGGTTGACGAGTTTTCCGGGCAGGAGTTCGACTATGTGATTACGGTTTGCGATAACGCGAACGAGCGCTGCCCGGTCTTTCCGGGAAAGACTGAGCGCATCCACCGGAGCTTTGACGATCCGGCCGCGGCTGAGGGCGACGAGGCGGCAAAACTCGCTGTCTTTCGCCGCGTACGCGATGAAATACGCGAGCAGCTACGTCTCTTTATTACTGAGAAGAGATCATCAGCGACATCACTTTAATAAAACAACGAGAGCCAAAAGAAGATTCGTCATTCTCTGTGTTCTCTGTGTTCTCTGTGGCTAATATTTTAATTAACCGAGCGCGACTGTGGCTTCTTTCCGCGCCGAAAATTCTTCCAGCACGTTGAAGACTTCGAGCGCGTAGCGGACGTTGCCGAAGGGCGCGGAGACCTGTACGCCCTGAATCTGCTCGCGGACTTCTTGGAGCGATTCGCGCGCGATCTTGAGTCCCTCGTCGCGCGCAGCCTCTTTGCCTTTCTCCGAAGCGATACGCATCCGTTCCATGATCGAAGGCGTGACGCGCACGCCCGGCACTTCGTTGTGCAGAAACTCCGCGTTGCGATACGAGACGAGCGGCCAGATGCCCGCGATGATCGGGATCCGCACGTGCTCGATCCGCTTCAGAAAATCCTGCAACTGCTCCGTATCGAAGACCGGCTGCGTGATGGCGTACTGCGCCCCGGCCTCGACCTTGTACTCGAAACGCTTGATCTCTTCGTCGAGGTTGATCGCGCCCGGATTGACGCCGACGCCGATACAGAACGCGGTCGGCTGCCCGATCGGATTGTTGCCGAGGTCGAGCCCGTGATTGAGCTTGTTGACCATGTTCGTCAAGCCGATTGAATCAATGTCGAAGACCGCTGTGGCGTCCGGGTACGGCCCCATCTTAGGCGGGTCGCCGGTGATGAGCAGCAGATTGCGCAGACCCAGAGCAGCCGCGCCCAGGAGGTCTGACATCATCCCGAGCAGGTTGCGGTCGCGGCAGCAGTAATGGAGCACGGCTTCGATGCCGATCTCTTTTTCGACGAGCAGCGCGGTCGCCTGTGCGCTCATGCGCGTCTGCGCGCGCGGGCCGTCGGGAATGTTGACGCCGTCCACGCCAGCCTCTTTCAGGAGCCTGATGGAATCCAAAGTCTTGTGCGGGTCGCAGCCCTTAGGCGGCAGCACTTCGACCGAAGTCACGAACTCGCCGTTGGTGATCTTGCGCGACCACTGCGAACGCTCTTCGGGCGGGACGATCTGTATGTCCGCGGGCGTCAGCTCGTTGACCTGCACGGATGAAGGCGACGCTGTCACCGCCTGTTGCTTGCGCGGAGAGACGGCGCGCACTGCGTCGGAGATGAGCTTGATGTGCGCGGGCGTCGTCCCGCAGCAGCCGCCGATGAGCTTGACCCCGGCCTGTATCAGACGCTTGGCGTACTTCGCCATGTACTCCGGCGAGCACATGTAGAACTGCCGCCCCTGCACGTCGCGCGGCAAGCCCGCGTTGGGCTGCGCGGACAACTTCTTGTTCGTCACGCCGCGCATCTTTTCAATCGCCGTCAGCACGATGGCCGGGCCGACGCCGCAGTTGAGGCCGATCACGTCCGCGCCCCATTCGTCGAGCCGCGCGGTGAAGACTTCCGGCGTCGTGCCGAAGGAGGTGTTGCCGTCGGGCAGGATGGTCATCTGCGCGACGATGGGCAGATCGCACAGCTCTTTGACGGCGCGGATGGCCTGCCGCATCTCTGAGATGTCGGAGAAGGGTTCGAGCAGGAAGAGATCGATGCCGCCTTCCAGGAGCGCCGCCGCCTGCTCTTTGAATAAGTCCTTCGCCTCATCGAAAGAGGTCGGCCCGTAAGGCTCTATGCGCAGCCCGAGCGGGCCGATAGCGCCCGCGACATAACACCTTTCGCACGAGGCCGCGCGCGCGATGCGTGCGGCGGAGATGTTGATCTCGCGCAGGCTGGCGTCGAGACCGTACTGCTGCAACTTGGGAGCCGACGCGCCGTAGGTGTTGGTTTCGATGATGTCTGCGCCGGCGCGCACGTACTCTTCCAGAACTTCGCGGACGAGGTCCGGATTGGTCAGATTCAATTCGTCATACGAGCGATTGATATAGACGCCCTTCGCGTAGAGCATCGTGCCCATCGCGCCGTCGAAAACGTGTATCTGATCGCTCTCCAGGCTGGTTCTAAAATTTTCCATAGCATCTCAAAAAAAGGTCTTTAATAAATAAAGAAGCCCGCGCTAAACAACGCGGGACTTCAGCCGAGCTGGAAGTTTTGCGGGGCGTCCAACAGGACTGGCCGAGCTGTTTAGCGGATTATTTTACGTGGCCGCAAGTCGCCTTAACTCACCACGTTTGTCTGCCACTGCTTATACGCCTGCCTGCTCAGGCTGTCAAGAAGGAAGGCCCTTTGGGAGTGTCTAAATCATAGTTGCAAGTGGCGCAGGGTAACGCGGGTGCTTGCGTTTTCGCAATTGACGTGCGTTGTAGAAGCGCACAAACAAATCAACTGCTCTTCTCAGTGCTTCGATGCAGCGCGAAAAGCACCGCGAACGTCTCGCCAACCGAGCGAGATAATGGCGTAGCTCGGCGTTGGTCCCCTCGACCGAGTAGGTCTGGCTCTTGTCGTACATCAAGGTATGCTTGCCCCACCAGCACAACTCTCGGTAAGTGTTGAAAGCGTCTGAATAGTAACTCAGAGCGTGCGGGGCTGAGTCCACCACCGACTGCATCAACTCCGGCGTCCGTGACGCACAGACCGCCCACGCAACGATGCACCGCGTTTCTCGGTCAACGATGGTGACGATGTAGGCTTGCGTTTTTTTGAGCCTACGAAGGTGAACAACTCGTCCATCTCCAGTGTCTCGGGCTTGTCCACAGCCTGTGAAGCCTCGGGCAATGCTGCATGATAAGAGTTGATCCAGTTGACGACACTTTGATGGTTGACCTCAAGCACGCGCCCAATGCGGCGGAAGTTCGTGCCTTCAAGATAGAGGCGTACGGCTTCACGCCTTGTCTCTTCTGGATAGCCGAGTGGCTTCGGCTCTGGCGTGTAGACTCTCTGACACTCTCTGCACTTGTAGCGTTGACTGCCGGTGCGTGTCCGCCCGGCTTTGGTCTGTCGCTCTGTTGTCGAACAATGAGGGCATTGATGCATCCTCATAGCTTAACATCAGCGACTCCGATTTAGACACTCCCTGTCCGCGACTCAACCTTGAATGAAATAATTCAAGCTGGGCCAGACATCAAAGACCTCAGACCTAAGGCCAAAGACCGATCTGTTAATTTCCCCGCGTAAAGCAGCTCGGCGATTCCGTGAAGGTCGCATCATCAATGGCGACGTTGTGTTTGACCTCCGTCACGCGGAAGATGAAGTTGAAGCCGTTGGAGGCTTCTTCGCGGATGAGGAACGGAAGCATGACGCCGTCCACTTCGCGGTAATCTTCATAGTAGATGTCGTTGCGGCGGAGGAGCAGGCCGGTCTCTGTGTCGAAGTAGAGCTTCTCCGCGCTGAGGCTGCCGAACATCTCCTGCAGGACGTAAGCCTCGCGGCCGTTCAGACGCTCCTTGCCGGTGACGACGAGACGCGTATAAAGCTCCGCGAGATTCAGCTCCTTGTTGAAGATCGCTTCGCGGCGCGCCTCGGTCAGG
>JAFBAJ010000849.1 GCA_019247865.1 Acidobacteriota bacterium | reverse complement strand
CCAGGAGATCAAGCCGATGGTCTTCGCCGGCCTCTACCCGGTCGAGGCCAACCAGTACGAAGAGCTGCGCGACGCGCTCGACAAGCTGCGCCTGAACGACGCCTCCTTCTTCTACGAGCCGGAATCCTCGACCGCGCTCGGCTTCGGTTTTCGCTGCGGCTTCCTCGGACTGCTGCACATGGAGATTGTGCAGGAGCGGCTGGAGCGCGAGTTCAATTTGGATTTAATTACGACCGCGCCCGGCGTGCGTTACACGGTGACCACGACGGACGGCGAAGTGTTAGAGATTGATTCGCCCGCGCGCATGCCCGACCCTGTGCGTATCGCCAAGATCGAAGAGCCCGTCATCCTGGCGACGATCCTGACCTCGGACGATTATCTGGGCGGCATCCTGCCGCTGCTCGAAGAGAAACGCGGCGTGCAGAAAAAGTTCGAGTACATCGCCGCCAACCGCGTGATGCTCACCTACGAGCTGCCTTTGAACGAGATCGTGCTCGATTTCTATGATCGCTTGAAATCGGTTTCGCGCGGATATGCTTCGCTCGACTATCATTTCGCGGGGCACTGGGAATCCGATCTGGTCAAGCTCGACGTATTAGTCGCAGGCGAGCCGGTGGACGCGCTCTCGCTCATCCTGCATCGCTCGACATCGCAGGCCAAGGGGCGCGCGCTCGCCGAAAAGATGAAACAGCTCATCCCGCGCCAGCTCTTTGAAGTCCCGATCCAGGCCGCCATCGGCAACAAGGTCGTCGCCCGCGAAACCGTCAAAGCGATGGGCAAGAACGTCATCGCCAAATGCTACGGCGGCGACATCTCGCGCAAACGCAAGCTCCTCGAAAAACAGAAAGAGGGCAAAAAGCGCATGAAAAAGGTCGGCCGCGTCGAGATTCCGCAGGAAGCTTTTCTGGCCGTGTTGAAAGTTAATGAGTGATCGGCTTGAAATTAAAATATAATGTGCATCCCGGAGGCATATAAATGATACCTCTTGAAGATGAGCAAGTCGCACGACTTCCGATTACAAGCGATCCTGAAATCCTGAGCGGCGAGACGGTCTTTCGCGGGACACGTGTGCCCGTCGCCGCTCTACTTGATAACATCGAAGCTGGTCTGACGCTGGATGAGTTCCTCGACAACTTTCCGACTGTCACTCGCGAGCAGGCGATTCAGATATTAGAGTTCGCCAAAGAAACGCTTACGCGCTTAGGCCGTGCTGCATGAAGATACTGCTTGACGAGTGTACGCCGCGCACCGTGAAGAAGCGTTTGCCTGAAAGAGATATTAGTACGGTGCAGGAGATGGGCTGGTCAGGTATTAAAAACGGAGAGCTGTTACAGCTACTGGAAGGACGGTTTGATGTTTTTATTACTACCGACAAGAACTTGCGGCATCAACAGAATCTGGCTAACCGCAGTTTTGCTGTGCTGCTGTTACCTGGTAATCAAGTGCCAATTATAGATATTCTCATCCCGGAGATTGAAGCCTCACTAAAGAATATCCAGGCAGGGGAATTCGTAGAGATTCCACTTTCCTGACAATAAAAGCTATCACTATAGGAGAAATCAGAGATGCGTTACTCCCCCGTTTTGACTCTCGCTCTTCTTCTCTCGTTCTGTTCCGTCGTCTTCGCACAAAACTCTTCGATGCAGATGCCGATGTCGGGCGAGAAGCCTGTGACGTTGATGAAGGGGATGGGCTCACTGCATCATCCGGTTTCGACGGAGAAGGCGGAGGCGCAGAAGTTTTTCGATCAGGGGTTGACGTTCGTCTTCGCGTTTAATCATGAGGAGGCCGTGCGCTCTTTCCGGCGGGCGGCGGAGTTGGACCCGCAGCTGGCGATGGCGCAGTGGGGCATTGCGCTCGCGCTGGGGCCGAACATCAACCTCGACGTGGACCCGGCGCGCGAGAAGGCCGCGTATGAGGCAGTGCAGAAGGCGCTCGCTTTGTCGGCCAAAGCTTCGGAGAGCGAGCGCGCTTACATAGAGGCTCTTGCCAAAAGATATTCCGTCGCGCCTGACGCAGACCTGCGCCGGCTGGCGGTTGATTACAAGAATGCGATGGGCGCGCTCTCAAAGCGTTACCCGGACGACCTGGATGCCGCGACGCTGTATGCGGAGAGCGCGATGAACCTCCGCCCGTGGCAGCTCTGGTCGAGCGACGGCAAGCCCGCCGAAGGCACGGAGGAGATCGTCGCGGTGCTCGAATCGGTGCTCAGGCGCGACCCCAATCACATCGGCGCAATCCATTACTACATCCACGCGGTCGAAGCTTCGCCGCATCCCGAACGCGCGCTCGCTTACGTCGCCAAGCTTCCGGCCAGCGTTCCGGCCGCAGGCCATCTCGTGCACATGCCCGCGCACATCTACATGCGGACGGGCGATTACGAGGCCGCCGCCGAGAGCAATCAGGTCGCGGCCGTCGCGGACGAGAATTTTTTCAAGCTGAGCGGGAGGGAGGGCATGTACCCGCT
>JAFBAJ010000831.1 GCA_019247865.1 Acidobacteriota bacterium | reverse complement strand
GCCGACCCCAGAGTCCTGCCGCTGGGCACGCGCGTGCGGCTCGAAGCGGGCACGTGGAGCGGCGAATACATGGTCGCAGACACAGGCGGCGCGATTCGCGGACGCAAGATAGATGTCTGGGTCCCGACGACTAACGAAGCCTGCCGCTTCGGACGGCGCAAAGTGAAACTGACCGTCCTCAGCTACGGCGGAAGACGAGCCGGGAAGTAAAATTCAGCCACAGATAAACGCGGATACGCACGGATGTATAGGAACTTAAAATCCGTGCGTATCCGCGTTTATCTGTGGCTGGTTTATCTTGTATACTCCTCACACCAACATGAGCGAACAAGATTCTCAGCAGAATATTCCGGAGCCGGTGCCTCTGGTCGAAGTCACGCGCGGCTCGATCACTGAGTCTCGCCATCGCGGGCACATCGCTGTCCTGGATGGAGACGGGCATGTGGTCGCGCATCTCGGGCGGCCGGAGACTGTGACGTACCTGCGCTCGTCCGCCAAGCCGTTTCAGGCCATCCCGCTCGTCGCGACGGGCGCGGCCGACCGCTTCGGCTTCACGGCCGCAGAGATCGCGCTGGCCTGCGCTTCGCACAACGGCGAGCCGCTCCACGTCGAGACGGCCGCGAGCATGCTGCGCAAGATCGGCCTCGACCAGAGCGCGCTCAAGTGCGGCGTGCACGAGCCCTTCAGCGCAGAGGTCGTGCGCCGCCTGCGCGAGAGCGGAGAGCCGGCCAACGTGCTCCAGAACAACTGTTCCGGCAAGCATGCGGGGATGCTCGCGCTCGCGCTGCATCTAGGCGCGCCGACCGAAACCTATGACCAGCCGGACAATCCCGTGCAACTGATGATCGGGCGCACAATCGAGCAGTTCTCCGACGTGCCGCTCGAAGACATCGCGGTCGGGATAGATGGCTGCGGCGCGCCCGTCTTCGGCGTCACAGTGCAGGCGATGGCGCGTATGTACGCGCGGCTCGTGCTGCCGCCCGAGAGCCTTGATGAAGAGACGCGCGAAGCCTGCCGCCGAATCGTCTCGGCGATGAACACCTACCCGGAGATGATCGGCGGCGGTCTGACCGAAAGGCTCGACACGGAGATCATGCGTACGGTGCGCGGGCGTCTCGTCTCGAAGGTCGGAGCCGAGGGCGTCTACACGGCCGGGGTGCTGCCGTGCAAGGAGTGGCCGCGCGGGCTCGGGCTCGCCTTCAAGATCGAGGACGGCGAAGACAGGCGAGCGCGTCCGACCGTCGTCATCGAAGCCTTGCGGCAGCTCGGCGTCCTGACCGACGGAGCTTACGAGGCTTTGAAGCCTTACGCCAGTTTTGTCGTCCGCAATCATCGCGGCGACCACGTGGGCGAAGTCCGCGCGGAGTTCGAGTTGATTAAAGGATGAGCGAAACTCTCAACACGCAGGGGCCGCCGCCGCTTCAACTGGATGCTCAGGGCGATGTCCTGACGGGCTCTGTGGCCGATGTCATCGAATGGTTTCTCAACTACGACCCGCGCGTGGCGGTCATCCGTCACCCGCACGTCGAGCGCGTCTTTCAGTGGAAGCAGGAGGAGACGCTCAAGTCCGGCGAAGAGGTCTATCAATTCCGCAACGCCGAAGACCGTCTAGCGATCGGCATCGTGCAGGCTCTCTCTGCGAACACGAGCGAGAGCGAGCTGCACGGCTGGCTGAGCCAGCTCCTCAACGTGCTGGATGACGCGGCGAAGACGAACGAAGAAGTGGCGGAAGCTTATCAGCTTGATACTTCGGCCGAAGCCTCCGCCGTCGAAGAGGCCGCGAAGCTGCCCACCGCGACCGAACGCAGAATCTATCTCACCTGTTGCTGGCTCGAAGCGCTCTGCACCGCAGAGATTCGCGTCCTCGGCTGGATTTATCAGGAGCTGTACGGCCACGCCTACGCTCCCTGACCGATTCCAGCTCGCACCAAACTGCGCTAGAGTAGCGACGTTACCTTCCCCCTTAATATGTAAACTGACCGCAGCCCAGAGAACGCAACGTATGGTCATGCTCTCAAAACTCCGCCGCTTCGCAGTCGTGGACGAGGAGGGGCGGCGCGGGCGGCTGGCCGATCTGGCCGTCGCGCTGCTGGAGGGCGATTACCCGCCGGTGACGCGCCTCCTTTTTTATAACGAGCAGCGCGAGCCGGTCTCGCTCGCGTGGGACAACGTGCGTGAGATCGACTGGAAGGCGCATCGCATCAAGGTCGGCAGTCTGGAGCAGGGAGAGAAATTATCGAGCGGCAAGCTCCGGCACGAGGTCCTGCTCCAACGAGATGTGCTGGACGCGCTCGTGCTCGACCTGCAGAACCGGCGTGCGACGCGCGCCAACGATCTACAGCTCAAAGAGGAGGACGGGGCGCTGCGGCTGCGTGCGGCTGACACGAGCCTCGGCGCGATCATTCGCCGGATGACGCGCGGGCGTTATGCGGAAGCGCACGGCACCTCGCTCTATGATTGGAAGTACATCGAGTTTCTGCGCGGCGACCCGCAGGCCGTGAGGAACGGCGCGGGTTATCACTTGCGCATCACGCGGCTGCCGCCGGGCGAGATCGCAAGCCTCTGCAATCCGCTCCCGTACCTGCACGCGGCGGAGCTGATCACGCTCCTCCCGGACCCTAAGGCCGTCGATACGCTCGAAGCGATGTCTCCGGAAAGGCAGCTCCAGGTCTTTGAAGAGCTGGATGAAGAGCAGGCTTTAAGGCTGCTCGTGATTATGGCTCCGGATGTCGCGGCGGACATCGTCGGGCGGCTGCAAACCGGAACCATGCGGCGCTATCTCGAAAAGCTGCCCAAGCAGCAGAGCGAGAGAATCATCGATCTGCTCAGATACGCGGAGGACACGGTGGGCGGCATCATGACCAACGATGTCGTCTACGCCTGCTGCGACCTGACCGTGAAGCAAGCGCGCGAGCAGTTGCGCGAGCGTCTGAAAGAGACGGAGTTCGTCTTTCTGATCTACG
>JAFBAJ010000712.1 GCA_019247865.1 Acidobacteriota bacterium | reverse complement strand
GCGGCTAGCATCCTGCGCTATCTCCTGGAGGACAGCAAAACCCAAAGGACAATTATTCTTCTTGATTAAGTTATCCGGGCCGACAAAGACAGACACCATATCTTCAGGAAATGAAATTTCATACCACTTCATTTTCTTTCTCTTTTGCAAGATTACTTAAAGTAAGAAAGCAATAAATTATTGTCAGTGTGAGATAAGAATAAAAGAGCGTTGCCAGCTCCGTAGGAGCGTGATGTTTATAGCCTAAATGCACCAATCAAGGGAAGCTCCGTTAGGAGCGGAATGTAAGGCTTTGACTGATGTGACCTCTTTAACTACAAACATCACGCTCCTAACGGAGCTATTCGATTGTGGCTGCGAGCGGTTCTGTGGTACACAACAGCCACTGGCCTGTCATTCACAATCAGAGGGGAGCAATCAAAGTTATGTCTTCCGTCACGCCTAACATCGAATCGGTGATGCACGAGGAGCGCGTCTTTCCGCCGCCGTTGGAGTTTGCGCAGCAAGCGCACATTAAGTCGCTGGAAGAGTATGAAAAGCTTCGTGCGGAGGCCGCCGCTCAGCCGGAAGAGTTCTGGGAGCGGATGGCGGAGGAGCTCGACTGGTTCAGGCGTTGGGAGACGGTGCTGGAATGGACGCCGCCTCATGCGAAGTGGTTCGTCGGCGGACAGCTCAACGTCTCGTACAACTGTCTCGACCGTCACCTGGCGGGCGCGCGGCGCAACAAGGCCGCGATCATCTGGGAGGGCGAGCCGGGCGAGGTGCGCACGCTCACTTACGCGCAGCTCCACAGGGAGGTCTGCCGCTTCGCCAACGTGCTCAAGGGCGCAGGGATTGAGACTGGCGACCGCGTCGCGCTCTACATGCCTCTCATTCCTGAGCTGGCGATTGCGATGCTCGCGTGCGCGCGCATCGGAGCGACGCACAATGTCGTCTTCGGCGGCTTCTCGGCCGACGCGCTCAAAGACCGCATCAACGATTCCGGCTGCAAGCTCGTCGTGACGGCGGACGGCGGCTTCAGGCGCGGCTCGGAGATAAAGCTCAAGCCCGCCGTGGACGAAGCGCTCAAACAGACTCCGACGGTCACAGGCTGCATCGTCGTCCGCCGCACAGGGACCGACGTGCACATGGAAGCGGGCAGGGATTTCTGGTGGCACGAGTTGATGG
Source organism: Acidobacteriota bacterium (assembly GCA_019247865.1). Taxonomy (GTDB): domain Bacteria; phylum Acidobacteriota; class Blastocatellia; order Pyrinomonadales; family Pyrinomonadaceae; genus JACMLC01. Next base: position 1,001 of record JAFBAJ010000712.1, on the reverse strand, counting down.
CGACGGCCGATGCACAGTGCGCGGCCGAAGAGCTGGACAGCGAACACCCGCTCTACATTCTTTACACCTCCGGCACGACCGGCAAGCCTAAGGGCATCCTGCACACGACCGCCGGCTACCTGCTCCAAGCTCATCTCACGACGAAGTGGATTTTCGATCTCAAGGAAGAAGACATCTACTGGTGCACGGCCGACATCGGCTGGGTGACCGGGCATTCGTATGTAGTCTACGGGCCGCTCTCGAACGGCGCGACCGTGCTCATGTACGAGGGCGCGCCGAACCATCCGGAGCCGGATCGCTTCTGGCAGCTCATCGAGCGACACGGCGTCAATATCTTCTACACCGCGCCGACCGCGATTCGCGCCTTCATCAAGTGGGGCGAGCACTGGCCGCTCAAGCACGACCTCTCAAGCCTGCGGCTCCTCGGCAGCGTCGGCGAGCCGATCAACCCGGAAGCGTGGATGTGGTACAGGGAGATCATCGGGAAAGGGCGCTGCCCGATAGTCGATACGTGGTGGCAGACGGAGACGGGCGCAATCATGATCTCGCCGCTGCCGGGCGCGACTCCGACCAAGCCGGGCTCCGCGACTCTGCCGCTGCCGGGCATCGAGGTCGACGTGATGACGAAGGAGGGTGTCTCGGTCGGAGCCAACGAGGGCGGCTATCTGGTCATCAAGCGCCCGTGGCCCTCTATGCTGCGGACGATCTGGGGCGACGATGAGCGTTACAGGCAGCAGTACTGGTCTGAGATCGAAGGAGTCTATTTCGCGGGCGACGGCGCGCGGCGCGACGCGGACGGGTATCTCTGGATCATGGGGCGCGTGGATGATGTCATCAACGTCAGCGGCCACCGCCTCGGCACGGCCGAGATCGAGAGCGCGCTGGTCTCGCATCCGTCGGTCGCGGAGGCGGCGGTCGTCGCGCGGCCCGACGAACTTAAAGGCTCAGGCATCGTGGCCTTCGTCACGCTCGAAGGGCAGCACGCGGCCTCGGATGCTTTG
>JAFBAJ010000822.1 GCA_019247865.1 Acidobacteriota bacterium | reverse complement strand
GCAACAGCTCGTGCTCACGGTCACGCAGACGCAGAGAACCGTCGGAGACACGCCAGCGGCCTTTCGCCTTCCGGTCGCGGTTGAAATTCTGACGCCCTCCGGCTGGCACACTGAGCGCATCGAGATCAACCAGCGCACGCAGAGCTTCAACATCAAGCTGGACGGCACGCCCCGCTCGGTCATCTTCGACCGAAACATCAGCCTGCTCAAGAAGATCGATTTCCAGCCGCCGCGCGAGGCACAGGCCTACCGGATTGTGGACGGCGCGGATATGCTGGCGCGAGCGAGCGCAGGCTCACAGCCTGTGTTGACGGCGCGCGCCGGGCTGAGCGCAGCTCTTCAAACGGGATTCTGGTCGTGGGCGAGCGTCGGACGCACGGCGGAGAAGAGCGTGCGCTGAAAGGGATAGAAGACTGGGCTCTCAGGCCACTTCGCCCGGAGCCGCGTGCGGTAAGCGTGCAGGAACGGCTCGTGCAGCTCCGTCGGCAGCCGCTCGAAATAAGGCACGAGCGCCGTGCCCGAAGTCCACTCTGCCAACGCGTCCGCATTCTCCAGCACGTGCGGATAGATTTTCTCAAAGACGACGAGGTCTCTCCCGCCGTGCCTGTACAGCAGCTCCGCGTATTCGCCCAGCCTGAGCACGGGCGAGCGCCGCGTCCAGCCTTTGAGCGCCTGACTGAACGGCTCTTCGCGCGCGATCTCGATGATGATGGTGTGCGTCGCGTGATTGTGATTCGAGGGGAGCTGGACTGCGAGCTGCCCGCCCGGCGCGACCAGCGAGAGCAGTCGCGGCACGAGCGACGCGTGATCGTCCACCCACTGAATCGCGGCATGTGAAAAGACCAAGTCCCACTCGCCCGCAACATCTTCGATAGCACGCCTCTCAAACTTCAGACCCGGACGCACCAGGCTCTCCGCGCGCAGCAGCATCTCGGCGGAAGAGTCCACGCCGACGACTTCGCTCGACGGCAAGGCATCGGCCAGACGACGCGTCAGCTCGCCCGTCCCGCAGCCGAGATCGATCACGCGCAGGCCCTCGCGCACACGTATCAGCTTGAGCAGGTCTTCAAACGGCGCGAACCGCTCGCTCTGAAATTTGTGATAGACATCCGGGTTCCACGGCATAGGAATCAATCAAAACGCTTTCAGGATGAGCCACAGAGATCACAGAGAACACAGAGCAAGGTAAAAGATCGTCCTGCTTTCTATCTCTGTGCGCTCTGTGTTCTCTGTGGCAAATTTAAAGCGTTAGCGCAGGTCTTTGCCGCACGCGCGGCACTGGCTGCGGCGCTTGGCGTTGAGCGTGCCGCAGCCGTTGCAACGCAGGTACATAGCTTTCGCAAACCAGTTGGTGATGATCGCGCTGGCGGCGAGGATACAGACCAGAATCGCAATGCTCAGCAGCGTGTCTTTCAACCTTTGTATCTCTCCTGCCAGTCGCGTTGATAAGCCTGCCCACGATCGTATCCGCACTTGAAGGCATCGCTCGTGCAGTCTTCGCCATACTGCTCGCGCAGAAACCCTTCGCGGTCTGCGTAAGCCTTGCCGCGCGACTGCGGATGCAGAGCCGACTCAAAGCCGCTGCGATAGAGCGGCTCGTCCTGCTTGAAGTCCTTGCCCTGCCCCGTGTACTCCTCCTCTTCGGCCGAGCGCAGGCCGACCCACCAGTCCTCGCGCGCGGCGTCGACGCTTTCGGCCCCGGCCTGCGCCAGGACATTCCGCGCGGCCTCCGCCTGCGCGCCGTCGTCGGTCGAGACGATGACGACCGTCTTGCCTTTTCTGAGAGCGTCTTCGTAGACGTAAAGCTCGTCGTGCGGCAGACCTTCGATGGTGTCTTCGATAGCGCCGCCCGTCGCCGCGCCGACGGCCGCGCCGCCTGCGCCGAGCAGCGCCGCGCCGATGATGCCGGCGGCGATGACCGGGCCGACTCCCGGCACGAGGAGGCTCGCCATGGCCGCGCCCATCGTCGCTCCGCCCGCCGCGCCCATCGCGCCGCCGACGACTCCGCCGAGCGCGCCGCCCATGCCGGGCTGCTCCGTTTCGGTGGTCGGCACAGTCGTATCGATCTCTCGCTCGGAAGTGCCGGGCGCGAGGAGGCTGATCTCCTTGTCGGTCAGGCCAATCGAGCGCAGGTTTTGTGCTGCGCGCTCTGCGTCTGCGCGCGAGTTGAAGATACCGGCGGCGGTGCTCATATCAAAGGGTTCTCCTTGTGTTTGGTTTGACAGTAGTTTTAACCGTTTCGCACTTTTCTTTCAAGCTAAAATAAAGAAGCTCACGCAACGGCGACAAGACGTAAAGGAAAGACTCAATCGCTTTCTTTGCGTCACCAGCGCCTTGGCGTGAACCTGCTCTTCTTTTTATTGAGCAAAGCTTAGCTCGCATGTTAAAGTAAGGGCATGATTGAGATTATCGAAAAACACTGGCCGATGTCTGAGGGCGACGGTAAGGCCGCGCGCAAGAAGAGGCCGCGTATTCTCGCGATCACGACCGACTGCTGTACCGGCTGCGCAGGCTCTCCGGCCTGCATCGAGTATTGCCCGATAGAGGCCTGCATGTTCTGGGTTCCGGACGAAGACCATCCGCCGTTCGGACGGATAGAGGTTGACCCGTACCTCTGCATCGGCTGCCAGAAATGCACGAGCAAGGGGCCGGACGGAGCGTTTCTGGACGGCTGTCCGTGGGATGCGATTGAGATGGTGCCGACCGACAACTGGGAAGCGGCGCACGGCGTGACGCTGCCGGACTTGCCGCCGACGCCGGTCGGTGCGGAAGCTTAAAAGGTACGCTATTGAGAAT
>JAFBAJ010000418.1 GCA_019247865.1 Acidobacteriota bacterium | reverse complement strand
CCGCTTCGGACTTCCCGACGCAGGGAGACTGGGACGGCGACGGCAAGACGGACATCGCCGTCTGGCGTCCGGACGCGGACCCGACGCTGGACTTCTTCTACTGGCGTAAGTCCTCTGACGGGACGATCGCACAGATCGAGTGGGGCCAGAACGGAGACTATCCGGTGGCGAACTTCAACGCCCACTAATTCCAACATCACGCGCGGCTCTGATCCTTCAGAGCCGTGCTTAACCTGAAAGCGGCTGGTCGGCGAGAGATCGCGGCCAGCCGCTTTTTCCGTCCGGGCGTGCTGAACCTTCCTGTTGACATTCAGGCGGCAAACATCTTAATGTGGAATTGGGTTTCGGTTCCGGCCAACCTCAGGCCGTTGAACCTCCGCACAAGCAATCAGCTAACTGATTCCTCAACACTTTCAAACCGTGAATTGCCGATTGCCTGACAATTTTTCGACAGGAGCTCGCATGACAACAGCCTTTTATCTCTCCGTGAGACGCCATACCGGACGCCTGCTGCAGGGCGCACTGGCGCTCCTTCTGCTCGTCGCCCTGACGTGCAACTTCGCGCACACGACGCGCGCCAAAAACCGCAGAGGCGCACGCGCCGAAAGCACCAGCACAGTCTTTATCAACAACGCTTCGATCTCGGTCGCTGACGCTCCTGCGAGCAACAATCCGCCGGGCATCGGCTCGCCCTATCCTTCGACCATCACGGTCGCAAGCATTGGCACGAGCATCACCAACCTCAAGGTCAAGCTGATGGGCGTCAATCATCCGTTCCCGCCAGATATGGATATCCTGCTGGTCGGGCCGGGCGGGCAATCTTTTATCCTGCAATCGGACGCGGGCGGCAACACCGCCGCAGTCAATCGCACTTATACTTTTGACGATGCTGCACCGGCACAGCTTTCAAGCTCGGGCGGCCTCCCCAACAACACGAGCGTCAGGCCGGCCAATCATCAGGGCAACGATAACGCGAACGATGTCTTCCCGGCTCCGGCTCCCGGCGGAGTTTACGCCAACCCCGGGCCGCAAAGCTCTGGCAGCGCGACTCTCAACGGCACCTTCGGCGGGACGGACCCGAACGGCGAATGGAGCCTCTACGTGACCGACGACGACTTTCTGGATTCGGGCAACATCAGCGGCGGCTGGAGCATAGACATCACGGCCACACAGCCCGTCACCTATCCGCTCTCGCGCGTCTCCGACTATGACGGCGACAATAAGACGGACGCGGCCGTCGTGCGTAATGCCGGGAACGGCAGCGCCAACTGGTATATCAACGGCACGACCAGCGGTTTCAGCGCGGTCGGCTGGGGAGTCATCGCGACGGACTCCTTCGTCCCGCAGGATTATGACGGAGACGGCCGGACGGATGTCGCCGTCTGGCGTCGGACCGAAGGCACCTGGTACATCCTGCAAAGCCAGAGCGGGACTTTGCGCGTCGTCAACTTCGGCGCCAACGGCGACAATCCCATGATCGTCGACGACTATGACGGCGACGGCAAAGCAGACCCGGCGGTGGTGCGCGATTCGGGCGGCCTCAAGACCTGGTACTACCTCGGCAGCACTTCCGGTTTCAGCTTCAGGCAATGGGGGCTTTCGACCGACACCTTAGCGCCCGGCGACTATGACGGCGACGGCAAAGCGGACTTCGCGGTCAGGCGCAGCGATGTGCCCACGACCGGAGCCGCGACCTTCTACATCAGCGGGAGCACGCCCGGCTTCCGGTCCGCCGCGTGGGGCAACAGCGCGGACATGCTCGCGCCCGGCGATTACGACGGCGACGGCAAAACAGACCTCGCAGTCGCGCACGTCTATCCGAGCGGGACAGACCTCTTCTGGTACGTCCAGTTGAGCGGCGGCGGCATCATCGAGAACGCGCGCTGGGGCATCACCGGCGACCTCATCGCACAGGGCGATTATGACGGCGACAACAAGACCGACATTACCGTCTGGCGTCCGAGCACAGGGTTCTTCTACTCGCGTCTGACCGCAGGCGGAAACATCTTCACGCCCTGGGGACAGAACGGAGACTATCCGCCCGCCAACTCCTTCGCGCATTAAAGCTCAACTCTTCTCTTTGCGACTTTGCGCCTTTGCGTGAGATTAAATTTTCACGCAAAGGCGCAAAGGCACAAAGGAAGACGATCAATTTTAAGAACCTTCGCTCTCCGCTTCACCTTTTCCGCGCGACACGTTAACTTTACTGCTCGTGACCGAGCAGACAACAGCACAATCGACATACGCGGAGGTCGCAGTCCCCTTGCGCGTGATGCAGACCTATACCTATCGGCTGCCGCTCGCGCTCCGGCGGGACGCGCGGCTGGGCTCGCGGTTGCTCGTTCCGTTCGGACGGCAGAGGCACCTCACCGGCTACATCGTCGCGTTGCACAGCTCGCTCGACCCGGCGGCCGACCTCAATGAAGCAGACCTTAAAGAGGCTGAAGAGTTGCTTGATGCCGAGCCTCTGCTGACGCCTGAGATTCTGGAGATCACGCGCTGGGTCGCGGACTACTACGCCGCGCCGTGGGGCGAAGTCCTGAAGGCGGCTCTTCCGGCCGGGCTCAACGCGACGGTCGAGCAGCTCCTGCACATCACGCCGCAGGGCAGAGACGAGCTGGCGCGTCTGCCTTTGAACAAGACCGCGACGGCCAAAGCGCGCGCCCTGCGCCTCATCGCCGAGGAGGGCGAACTCCCTTTGCGTCTCGTCGCGCGTCACATCGGCGAGGCGCAGGCGGCCAGAGTCGCGCGCGAGCTTGCGCGCGCAGGCTGGATCAAGCTCGCACATCGCCAGCGCTCCGTCCTCGCGCGCGTCAAGCGGCGCAAGGCCGTCCGACTGCTTCCACCTGAAAGTCATGCTGTCAAAGCGGACGCGCGCGCGCTGACCGACGCGCAGCAACGCGTCATCGAGACGCTCATACAGGCTGGCGGCGAGATGGCTTTCGCAGAGCTGCTCGAAGCAGCGGACGCCTCTGCTTCGTCCGTGCAGACGCTCGAAAAGCGCCGGCTCCTGGAGGTCTTCGTGCGCGACGTGCGCCGCGACCCGCTCGTCGGCGCACAGCTTCCAGGCAGAGACGAATTGACCCTGACGGACGCGCAGGCCGCTGCGCTCAAAGAGATCGAGCGGCAGATCGCGTCTGAAAGCTACGCGGCCTTTCTCCTGCACGGCGTGACCGGGAGCGGCAAGACTGAAATTTACATTCGAGCGATGAGCGCTGCCCTCAGTCGCGGCAAGTCCGCGATGATGCTCGTGCCGGAGATCGCGCTGACGCCGGTCTTCTCGCGCCGCCTGCGCGCGCACTTCGGCGACGAGGTAGCGATCTTTCACTCGTCGCTCACGACGGGCGAGCGCTTCGACGAATGGAGCCGCCTCAAGAAAGGACTGGCGCGCATCGTCATCGGCACGCGCTCGGCCGTCTTCGCGCCCGTCCACGACCTCGGCGTCGTCATCATAGACGAAGAGCACGAGACCTCTTACAGGCAACAGGAATCGCCCTACTATCACGGGCGCGACACGGCCATCGTGCGCGCGCGCAAGGAGTCTGCGGTCGTCGTGCTGGGCTCGGCCACGCCCTCGCTCGAATCTTTTCATAACGCGCAGAACGGAAAATATCTCTATCTACAACTGCCGAACCGCATCGCCAACCGCGCGCTGGCGAAGGCCGAGATGATAGACATGCGCGCCGTCTTCGCGGCTCAGGGCAAGCCGGAGGTTTTTTCCGAAGAGCTGATGCAAGCCATTGAGGAGACGCACGAGCGCGGCGAGCAATCCATCATCCTTCTCAACCGTCGCGGCTATTCGAGCTTTGTGCTCTGCCGCACCTGCGGCGAATCTATCCACTGCCCGAACTGCGATGTGACGCTCACTTATCACCGCATCGAATCGAGCCTCGTCTGCCACTACTGCAACCATCGCCGACATGCTCCGAAAGCCTGTCCTTCATGCAATGGAAAATATATCTACTACGTCGGCGAAGGCACGGAGCAGATCGAAGAGATGCTGCAAGCGAAATTCCCGGAGCTGCGCATCGCGCGCCTCGACCGCGACACGACTTCTCGACGCAAGCTCTTTGAGAAAGCGATCCTGGAATTCGGCGCAGGCGAGTTGGACATGCTCGTCGGCACGCAGATGCTTGCGAAGGGGCACGACTTTCCGAACGTCACGCTGGTTGGAGTTGTCTCGGTTGACGCGGGGCTCTCGCTGCCCGACTTTCGCTCGGCGGAACGCACGTTTCAATTAATCACGCAGGTCGCGGGCCGAGCCGGTCGCGGGCGTCGCGCCGGTCGCGTGCTGATTCAAACTTATCATCCGAACCATTACGCGCTGCGCCACGCCTGCGCGCAGGATTACGCGGGCTTCTACGCAGAGGAGATACGCTATCGCAAGAGCCTCGGCTATCCGCCCTTCGTCGCGCTCGCTTCCCTGCTCGCGCACGGCGAAGATTTCACGCAGGTCATGCACACTGCTTCATTGATCCGGCAGGCGCTCGACGAAGCGAACACGGGCCGCGACTGCCGCATCCTCGGCCCAGCGCCCGCGCCGCTCGCGCGCCTCAAAGGCGAGCACCGCATCCAGCTCCTCCTCAAATCACGCAGCCGCCCGCGCCTGCGCGAAGTGATAGACCTCGCCCTCGCCAACGCCGCCGCACACGGCGCAGACCTCCAGACGGTCAACCTCGAAATCGATCCCGTGAATTTGATGTAAGTCCCAAGTCCCAAGTCAAAAGCACACAACCTGTCTTTGACCTGGGACTTGAGACTTGAGACTTGAGACTTATAATAGCCTTATGAAAATCACTGAACTTGCCGAACGTACGGGCGCGCTGCTTGAAGGCGATGCTGAATTGGAGATCAACGGCGCGGCGGGGCTCGACCTCGCAGGGCCGGGCCAGGTCACTTTCCTGGCGAACCCGCGCTACACGCAGCAGGTCGAGACGACACGCGCCTCCGCCATCTTCGTCGGTGAAGGAGCCGAGGTCAAAAACGAGCTCGCCGTCCTGCGCTCGCGCGATCCATATCTGGCCTACACACGCGCCCTGCGGCTCTTTCATCCCGAACCGGCCGTCGAAGCTTTCAAACACCCGACCGCCGTCATAGACCCTTCGGCACAGGTGCATGAAAGCGCGAACATCGGCGCGCACGTCTACATCGGGCGCGGCGCGCGCGTCGGAGAGCGCGTGCTCATTCATCCCAACGTGACCGTCTACGATGGAGTGCAGCTCGGCGCAGACACTGTCATCCACAGCGGCGCTTCCGTGCGCGAGGGTACGCTCGTCGGAGAACGCGTCGTCATCTACAACAACGCGGTCGTCGGCTCGGACGGTTTCGGCTACGCGAAGGACGAGGAGAAGCGCTGGCTCAAGATTCCGCAGACGGGCATCGTCGTCCTCGAAGACGACGTGGAGGTCGGCGCGGGCACGACCATCGACCGGGCCTCGGTCGGCGAGACGCGTATCAAGCGCGGCGTCAAGCTGGACAATCAGGTACAGGTCGGCCACTCCTGCACGGTCGGCGAAGACACACTGCTCTGCGGACAGGTCGGCCTCGCCGGAAGCACACACGTCGGCTCTCGCGTGATCCTCGCCGGACAGGTCGGCGT
>JAFBAJ010000404.1 GCA_019247865.1 Acidobacteriota bacterium | reverse complement strand
GCACCGCCGTCAGGAGCACGATCGCACTGCCGAAGCCCAACGGTTGCCAGCCCAGACGCGACATCACGAACCACGCGCCGCCCACAGACACATACATCAGCCCAGCATCCAGCGCGAGCTCTTCCGCACGCAACGTCCGGCGCGTCCACACGCGCGCCAAACCATAGAGCGCAATCGTGCCCGTCACGGCCAGCCAGACGCACGCCAGCAGCCCCGCGTACAATCCCTGCTCCAACCTCAAAGCCGCGACCGCCGCTGCCGCCCCGAACGGCTGCGCCAGAGTCGCGAGCCGGTAGGTGAAGAGCGCACGCGCGTCATCGCCTGACGCCGCGACGAGCGAGAGGCCGAGCGGCACGATGACGAGTACGCCCAGCAGCATCAAACGCTCGATGGCCGCGATGCCCGTCACGCTTTTGAACGAGACCAGCAGCAGGACGAGCCACAGCGCGGCTCCCGCTAAAGCACTCCACCGCGCGCGGCGCGAGGCTGCGCGCCACTCCGTCGAAACTGTTTGCATTCGCCTCCACATCGCAGGCAAAATCGCAAGAGCTTTCAGCATTATAGTTCAAAGCGCAAAGACGCAAAGAAGAGGCTTCATGCCTTCCTTTGCGTCTTTGCGCCTTTGCGTGAGAATCGTCTTTCGCCTACTTCCCGGCCTTCATATCCGCGAGCCGTTTTTCAAAGCGGGAGGTATCGACCTTGTCCGCTTTGCCGCGCTGGATGGCCTGGTCTCCGACGGTGAAGGCTTCGTCCTTCCGGCCCGCCGCGAAGAGGAGTTGCGACTTGGACGAAAGATTCTGGAAGGTCTCTTTGACCTTGATGGACTGATCGACCCAGCGCAGGGCTTCGTCGAACTTGTCGTCGTTGGCGTACTGCCTGGCGACTGCGAGCGGGATTTCCCAGTTGGTCGGGTTGGCGCTGATGAGCGCGTCGATCTTGGCACGCATGACGGCTTCGACGTTCGGCACTTCGACGGTGAAGGGCACGCGCAAACGCTCCCAGCGGATATTGACGCGCGCGGAGTTGGGCGTCACCGTCGGAATCTCGAACGAGAGCCACTCCTGATTATCGGCGGCCGTCTCCGGCTTGGCCTTGACGCGCAGTGCGTCCTTCTTCTCGTCGTAATTGAAGCTGCCCCACTGATCCGCGACGGTGTTGAAGATGATCGTCCACTCGTCCGGCCCGGGGATCGTGTGGAGGCTGTAAGAGCCTGCGGCGAGCTTCTGTCCGTTAATCAACACATCATCCGTGACTGTGAAGACGGTCGCCTCGTTCGCGCCCGTGCGCCAGACGTGACCGTAAGGCACGATCGGCGCGTTCTTGACGCGCTTGTTCTGATCGTCGAGCGTCGCCGCTCCGACGGCATTGTTGGCGGCGACCGCTTCGGCCGGAGCCTCGCCCCAGATCTTGCGCCCCTTCACGGCGGGACGGCTGTAGGTGATGGTCAGATCGGTGACGCCGATGGTCTGCATGACGCTGGCCTTCTGGCTCGGACGCGGCAGACGCACCGCAGGACTTTGCGCCGCAGCCAGCTCAGCGCCGCACAGCGCGAGCAGTACGAGCATGAAGCCGTATGCGCAGAAACGTTTCAAGGGAATCATGATGTCTCTCCTCAGTGATGGATTCAGGTTGAGTTGGAATTTTAAGATACTTGAAGCGGCGAGCTTTGTAAAAGTTATGTAAAAGAAAATCCTCACCGCAGAGACGCAGAGCAGGCGCAGAGGGAGCGCAGAGGGTTGAAGGCCAGGCTCTCTCTGCGTTTCCTCCGCGTAAACTCTGCGTCTCTGCGGTGAACGCTTTTTCATATCTTCAACTCCGTTACCCCGAGCGCGCGGAGCAGGGCGCGTGCCTTGACCAGAGACTCTTCGTATTCGAGCGCGGGGTCGCTGTCGGCGACGATGCCGCCGCCGACGCAGAAGCGCGCCAACGCGTCGCGGATGGTCATCGTGCGAATGGCGACGCTGAGGTCGAGCGTGCCGTCGAAAGCGAAGTAACCGATGGCACCCATCGACAGGCCGCGCGGCACGGTTTCGACCTCGTCGATGATCTCCATCGCCCGAATCTTAGGCGCGCCGGTGATCGAGCCGCACGGGAAAGAAGCGCGCAGGAGCTCTCCCGCCGTCACTTCGTCGCGCAAAGTCCCGCGCACCCGCGAGACCAGATGAAAGAGCGTCGGATGTTCTTCGAGCTCGCACAACGCAGCCACTTCGACCGAGCCGTAACGACAGACGCGCCCCAGATCGTTTCTCAACAGGTCAACAATCATCACGTTCTCCGCCCGATCCTTAGCGCTCGACAACAGCTCTGCGCGCAGGCGTGCGTCCGCCGCCTGATCTGCTCCGCGCGGGCGCGTGCCCTTGATCGGCCAGGCTTCGACGAGCCGCTGATCGCGCTCGTCCCTCAAGACGCGCAGAAATCTTTCGGGCGAGATGCTGATGACCGTGTCTGTGCGGCGGCGTATGAAGGCCGCGTGCGGGGCCGGATGCTCGCGCCGCAGGCGTAGAAAGATTTGTTCTGCTTCAAGGTCTTGAGGCAGAGCGCAGGAGAGCTGCTGCGTCAGGTTCGCCTGATAGATGTCGCCCGCCGCGATG
>JAFBAJ010000316.1 GCA_019247865.1 Acidobacteriota bacterium | reverse complement strand
TCCCAGCCGTCGCCGCCGACGAGCGGAGCCGTGATGCCCTGCTTGCGCGCCTGCTGCGCGATGAGGCCGACCTCCGTGTAGTAGCCGGGGACGAAGATGACTTCCGGGTTCGAGCCCTTGATGGCCGTGAGCTGCCCGTTGAAGTCGGAATCGCCCTCCTGATAAGCCTGCTCGACGACGATCTCGCCGCCGAGCTTCTTGAAGGAGTCGCTGATGAACTTGCCGAGGCCGACCGAGTAGTCGTTCTTCTTATCGATCAGGAGCGCGCCGCGCTTGACCTTGAGGTTGTTGAAGGCGAACTTGGCGATGGCTTCGCCCTGCACAGGGTCTGTGAAGCAGGAGCGGAAAATGTAGTCGCCCTTCTGCGTCACTTCCGGGTTGGTCGAAGAGGGCGTGAGCATCGGAATCTTGTTGGTCTGGCAGATGGGCGCGGCGGCGATGGAGCGCGAGCTGCCGACCTCGCCGATGACCGCCTGCACCTGATCCTGCGTCACGAGCTTGGAGACGACGGTCGCGGCCTCCTGCGCTTCACTTCTGGTGTCCTGCACGACCAGCTCGACCTGTTTGCCGTTGATGCCGCCCGCCGCGTTCAGCTCTTCGGTCGCCATCCGGATGGCGTTGGTCGAAGAGATGCCGAAGGTCGCGGTGCCGCCCGTGAGCGGCATGTAGACGCCGATTTTGATCTTGTCGCCCGCCGCATTCTTATTGACGCATGCGCCGATCAGAGCCAGCGACAACAAAACGCCTGCCAGCAAGAGGATTTTTTTCATGCTTTTTATAGTTCGAGCCGCGCGCTCGACGAGCCGGCGCGTCTACAGCCCGACTGCTCCTTTCAGATGATAAAACTCTTTCGCCCGAAATAATTTGCGTGCTGATGCTTGCCCCGTTAGGTTTGGCCGAATCATACGCGATTTGCGGAATTTCTCAAACCTCTAACTGCTCCGGAGGAACGACCATTCAATCCGAACAGATAACTCGCATTAAAGAAGGGTAAGTCAAGCGAACGCAAATTATACAGAATTAACGCGACCTGTCGAGACTTAATTGAGCCCGCAAAGCCCGCTTTGACAGCTAAATTGCCCGCTTCAGAGCCCAAACGGCGAGTGAACCATGTGAGGCACGCTCTTTGCCACTTATCTTTCAGTCAGCAGTTTAGAGTCGCGAAATCGAACACTAACACAATCGCTGGCAATGGAATCTTTTACAACTGGATTAACCAATCAAAAGGGAGGAACAGGGATTATGGCAGATACTACAAGCGCAACGACTGGACGTTCACGTATGGTGACGGGATTGTTCCGAGACAGAGAGAGCGCGGAGCGCGCTTACGGCGCGGTCTCCAGCCGCGGCTATGGTCAGGACGACGTGAACCTGCTCATGTCCGACGACACGCGCAAGAAATATTTCGCGGATGATACGACGCACAAGGAGACGGAGCTGGGCAGCAAGGCGCTCGAAGGCGCGGGCCTCGGCGGAGCCATCGGCGGCACGACCGGCGCGATCCTGGCGGCGATTGCGGCCATCGGCACGACCATCGCGCTGCCGGGTCTCGGCCTGCTGGTCGCCGGGCCGCTCGCAGCAGCCCTGGCCGGAGCCGGCGCGGGCGCGATGACGGGCGGACTCATCGGCGCGCTCATCGGCGCGGGCATTCCTGAAGAGAGAGCCAAGCTCTATGACGAAGGCGTCCGCAACGGCGGCATCGTGATGGGCGTCAACCCGCGCACGGACGAAGACGCGGAGTACTTCGAGAACGAGTGGAAGAACTCTCGCGGCGAGCACGTCTACCGTTAATCAACGCGGTTAGTTTCACGCAAAGGCGCAAAGACGCAAAGAAGGCTAAATGTTTTCTTTGCGTCTTTGCGCCTTTGCGTGATACTTAATCCCATCATGAACGACAAAGAGACCGGCTTCGCGCCCGAACTCGGCGACATGAGCGCGGAGGATTTTCGCCGCTTCGGACATCAACTGATCGACTGGGTCGGTGATTACCTGTCGCACATCGAAGAGCGCCCGGTGCTCGCGCAGGTTGCGCCCGGCGAGCTGGCCTCGCAACTGCCCGAGTCCGCGCCCGCAGAGGGCGAAGCGATGTCCGCCATCCTCGCGGACGTTGATCGCCTGATTATGCCCGCGCTGACGCACTGGAACCATCCGAGCTTCTTCGCGCTCTTCGCCACTTCGACCTCCGCGCCCGGCATCTTCGGCGAGCTGCTGAGCGCGGCCTTCGATGTCAAAGCGATGCTCTGGCGCACTTCGCCCGCCGCGACCGAACTGGAGCAGGTCGCGCTCGACTGGCTCCGGCAGATGCTTGGGCTCGACGCAGGCTTTGACGGCATCATCTACGACACGGCCTCTGTCGGCAGCATGCACGCCATCGCCGCCGCACGCGAAGCGCTCGACGTGCGCGTCCGCGAAGACGGCATGAGCGGACGCAAAGACTTGCCGCTGCTCAGAATTTACGCTTCCGAACAGGCGCACTCCTCCATCGAGAAGGGCGTGCTGACCTTAGGCTTGGGCCAGCGCGCGCTCCGTCAGATTCCGACCGACGCGGAATTCAGAATGGACGCGCAGGCTCTGGCCGCCGCCGTCGAAGAGGACAGGCGAAGCGGCCATCTGCCGTGCTGCGTCGTCGCGACCGTCGGCACGACCTCGACCAGCAGCATCGACCCGGTCGCGGACATCGCGGACATCTGCGAGCAGCATAAGATGTGGCTGCACGTGGATGCTGCTTACGCGGGCTCGGCGGCGGTCGTGCCGGAGCTGCAATATATTTTAGCCGGCTCGGAGCGCGCAGACTCGCTGGTGATGAATCCGCACAAGTGGCTCTTCACGCCGTTCGATCTCTCCGTGCTCTACTGTCGCCGGATGGAAGTCCTGCGCCGCGCCTTCTCGCTCGTGCCGGAATATTTGAAGACGACGGACGCCGAGACGGTGCGCAACGGGATGGACTACGGCATCCAGCTCGGGCGGCGTTTTCGCGCTCTGAAGCTCTGGATGGTGCTGCGTTACTTCGGCCGGGAAGGATTGGCCGCGCGCATCCGCGAGCATTGCCGCCTCGCGCGTCTCTTCGCGTCGTGGGTCGAAGCTTCGGAAGAGTGGGAGCTGCTCGCGCCTGTGCCCTTCAGCCTCGTCTGCTTCCGCGCCGCAGGAGCGAGCGAGACCGGCCTCGACGCGCTCAACGAACAGATCATGAACAACATCAACGCCTCCGGCGCAGCCTACCTCTCACACACGCGCCTCAATAACAAACTCACCCTGCGCCTCTCCATCGGCAACATCCACACTACCGAACAACACATCCGGCGCATCTGGCAACTCCTCAACGAACAAAAAACATTGCTGCAATAAACCAAACCTATGATAAAACCCCTCCACACCTCGCTCCCTTCTGTCTTCCCTTTGCGCCTCTGCGCGAAACCGCCGCCATGACCGAAAACGAACTCGCCAAAGAAATAGTCAACGCCGCTTTCAAAATCCACACGACTCTTGGCCCCGGCCTGCTCGAATCAGTCTATGAAGTCACCTTAGCGTATGAGCTTGAAAAACGAGGGATTGCAGTGATTAGGCAGCAAGCTATCCCGACAATTTATGAGAGCGTGAGAATGGACATGGGCTTTCGAGCAGATTTAGTGGTTGGAGGTAAAGTAATTGTAGAGCTAAAGTCGGTGGAAGCAATTTCTCCCGTTCATAAAAAGCAGCTGTTAACGTATTTGCGTCTCGCTGATAAGAGACTGGGGTTGTTAATCAATTTTGGCACGGAGCTCATTAAAGATGGAATTACAAGAGTCGTTAACAAGTTGTAGTCTCACGCAAAGGCGCAAAGGCGCAAAGAAAAGCTTAACTGTTTTCTTTGCGCCTTTGCGTCTTTGCGTGAGAAATCATTTAACATTACTGCTCACCTTTATTTTCATCCTGTTAGTTCCATATTTTACCTTTGCTCAATCGCGGCACGTGATGACGGCGGCGGATATTTTGCGTGTGGCGACGGTGTCGGATGCGCAGATTTCGCCGGATGGGTCGTGGGTGGTGTATACGGTGACGACGCCGGAGGGGAACGGGACGCGTTCGACGTTGTGGCTGGTGCGGATGGCGGCCGATACTTCGGAGACGGCGCTCGAAGCGGCGCGGCCGGCGGCGCGGAGGAGCACGCCCGTGCAGCTTTTGCCTTCGGGCTGGAACGCGAGCACGCCGCGCTGGTCGCCGGACAGCCGCCGGATAGCTTTCCTCGCTAGTGAAAAGGATGAGACGGTGATGTACGTCGTCTCGATTGACAATCGCAGCCCGCGCCGCGTGGCGACCGTCGCCGAGACCAACTTTTTTATCACCTACGCGGGCGAGCAGCTCGCATGGTCGCCGGACGGCAAGCGCCTCGCCTACATCAGCGCGACGGATGACGAAGCGGCTCAGGACGAGCGCGCAGAGAGCAAAGACCCGCGCGTG
>JAFBAJ010000788.1 GCA_019247865.1 Acidobacteriota bacterium | reverse complement strand
TGTGCTCAAAGCCCGTCGGCGCGAGATCTGTTCAAAGCCCGTCGGCGCAAGATCTGTTCAAAGCTCTGTCGGCGCGTTATGTTTCTTAGCTCCGGAGGAGCCAGATGTTTCTTAGCTCCGGAGGAGCGTTATGTGTCTTAGCTCCGGAGGAGCGAGATGTTTATAGCTTGAGCAGCCCACACAAGTTTAAGCTCCGTAGGAGCGACATGTATGAGACACAACATGTCGCTCCTACGGAGCTTGCTGCGGGTGGTGCCCCGGTGGCTATAAACATCTCGCTCCTCCGGAGCTAAGGAACATCTCGCTCCTCCGGAGCTCAGGAACATAACGCTCCGACGGAGCTAAGAGACATAACGCTCCGACGGAGCTGAGAAACATCTGCTCCTACCGGAGCTCAAGAAATATAACGCTCCTCCGGAGCTAAGAAATATAACGCTTCTACGGAGCTAAGACACATAACGCTCCGACGGAGATAAGAAACATAACGCTCCTATGGAAATAAGACATCGTCGCTTTCAGGTCTCATTCATTCCAATGAAATTCAGGATGGCCTGCGCGGCGCGTTGTGAGGCTTCGCCCGTGCCGAGGCGTGCGGTCGTCTCTGAGAGGCGTGCGCGCAGGGCTGCCTGACGTTCGCTGTCGAGCAGGGAGAGCAGTTCCGTTGCCAGCTTGTCGCCGGTGAGGTCTGTCTGCATGAGCTCGGTCACGACGCGTTCGCCCGCGATGAGGTTGACGAGGCCGAAGTGCTCCGCGTGGATGAGCCGTCCGAGCGTGTGCCAGTTGATGAAGGACTCTTTGTAAACGATGACGAAGGGCGTTCCCATCAGCGCGGCTTCGAGCGTCGCCGTGCCGCTGGCGATGGCCGCCGCGTCCGCCGCCGCTAAGGCCTCGCGCGTTTCGTGCTGCACGATGGTCAGGTGAGGGAGAACCTTTCCATGCTGTGCGATGATGGCGTCGGCCTCTGCGCGCGGGCGTGTGGCGGCGAGCGCGAGGACGAATTGAAGGTCCGGGTGCGAGACGGAAAGCTCGGCGGCTGCGTCGAGCATCGGCGGCAGGATGCGCTCCATCTCTTTGTGACGGCTGCCGGGCAGGAGGGCGATGATGTGGCGCGCAGCGTCCAGCTCATGCCGTGCGCAGAACTCCGCGCGCTCGTATCTCGGCTCGACTTTGCCCGTCAGTGGATGGCCGACGAACTCGACCCGCTCGAAGCCGCGCGCGGCGTACCAGTCCGGCTCGAAGGGCAGAATCGAAAGCAGCAGGTCTACGTCGCGGCGCACGCTCCGCACGCGATAGGAGCGCCAGGCCCAGAGTTGCGGGCTGATGTAATAGATGACGCGCAGTCCTTCTCTGTGCAGGGCGCGTGCGAGCCGCAGGTTGAATTCGGGCCAGTCCACCAGAATCACTGCGTCCGGCCGGCGCTCAACGGCCGCACGCTTGAGGCTCTGAAAGGCTCGCCAGAACTTAGGCAGGACGCGGCCGACTTCGACGATGCCCATGATCGCCAGCTCGTCCGCGCAGATGATGGATTCGACTCCGGCCGCGCGCATCTGCTGCCCGGTCGAGCCGAAGAGGTCGAACTGCGTGCCGGGCGCGCGCTCGCGCAGAGCGTTCGCAAGTGCCGCCGCGTGCGCATCGCCGGACGGCTCGCCCGCCACCAACATCAACTTGAACCGTTTGCTCACCGCGCAGCATGATAGCAAAAGGCTCGCCGAAAAGGGAAAGCGAAGGGCTGTGGTTGGGAGCAGCCCCTCGCTTTCGTGTCGAACGGGGCGAGGTTCTTCATCTCTCTATGCAGTTATGTGCGAAAACGTTTCACAGCGGGAGGCGATTTCACCTGCGCCTCTGCGTTGAGGTGGTCACAGTTTTTGCTTTTCGCCTGTGCCGTGTTAGCATCAGCGCGCTTCTTCCGACTCGCCCTCTGGAGGTCTTGGGTTTCTTTTTTGCGCGTTGGTCTCCGCCTGAAAAACATTCGTGGCTGGCGTCTGGTTATGTGTGCGCTGGTGTGCTGCATGCTCGTCGCCGGGCACGCCCGTGCGCAGGAGCCGAACCCGGTCGACCGTCAGGTCACCAACCCGATCACAGACACGCCGAACGTCAACCCGCTCACGCAGGAGCAGCTCCTGCGCCCGCGCCCGCCCGTGAACACGACGGCGACCGGCGCGACCGGCGCGCAGTCAACAGAAGATCTCGATTTGCGCGCCGATAAACAGACCGTCAGCGGCCCGCCCGAAGCGCGTGTAACTGTGGCTGAAGGCAATGTGGATGCACGCATCGGCGTCTATCGCCTGCAGGCGGACAAGGTCGTCGTTTACGAAGCGAGCAATCGCGTGCTGGCCGAAGGCAACGTCGTCTTCGATCAGGGCGAGCAGCGCATCACGGGCTCGCGCGCCGAATGGAACTACGCGACCAAGCTCGGCTACTTCGTCAACTCGACAGGCTTTACCAACCAGACGCAGGACGGGACGGTCATCTACTTCACGGCCGACAGCGTCGAGAAGGTGAGCGCCAACAAGATCGTCGTCATCAACGCGGAGCTGACGGCCTGCGAAGACAGCGTGCCCAAGTGGAGCTTTAAGACGCGGCGCGCGGAGATCGTCATCGGCGACCGCGCGCGCTTCAAAAATCCCTCCTTCCGCGTCAAGAACTTTCCGGTCGCGTGGCTGCCTTACGCTTCGATCTCTTTGAAGCGGCGCGACCGCGCCTCAGGCTTTCTGACGCCGACCTTCAGCGGCTCCGGCAGCAAGGGCTTCCGGCTCTCGAACGCCTACTACCAGACGCTCGGGCGCTCCGCCGATGTCACGATTCGCAACGACATCTACACGGCGCGCGGCTTCGGCATCGGCGCAGACCTACGGACGCGCGCCAACTCGCGCTCCTATCTCAATCTGGGTTTCTACGCCGTCAAGGATCGCGTCTTCGGCGACAAAGAGGGGCCGGACGCGCCGGATCAGGGCGGGTCGAGCTTTTATGTCGACGGCGTGCATTACTTCCCGAACGGTTTTCTGGCCGCCGCCGATATCAACGTCACCTCGAACCTGGCTTTTCGTCAGGTCTTCTCGGATTCGATTCAGCAGACCATCTCGCCCGAAGAGCGCTCGCAGATCTTCATCAACAAGAACTCTGGCGATTACAGCTTCAATTTTCTGGCGCGGTCGCAGGTCACTACGATTCCGAACGCGCGCATCCGCACACGCCAGTTGCCGAGCATCACGCTCGACAAGCGCCCTTCGCCGCTCAGATTTTTTGAGAAGATTCCGGTCTACTTCTCCTTCGAGGGCGGTCTGGAAGGCGTGAGCCGCAAGGAGACGGTCGAGGACCTGGATCTCTTCCGCACGCAGGTCGGAGGCGAGCCCATCATCTCGCCCTCCATCGTGCAGCGGCTCGACCTGCACCCGCGCTTCACGGTGCCCTTCCATTTCAGCGGCTGGGCTGTGACGGCGATGCTGGGCGCGCGCGCGACCTACTATTCCAACTCCATCGTGCCGGTCTCGCGCGTCGTCTCCGCACAGGACGTGGTACGCAGCTACGGCGAGATCGAGGTGGACGTGCGGCCGCCCGTGCTGGCGCGCAACTTCCGCCGCAAGGACGGCTCCTTCTTCTTTCGCCACACCATCGAGCCGTACATCATCTATCGCCGGATCGACGGCATCTCGAACTTTGAGCGGTTGATTCGCTTCGATTACGTGGACGCCATCGCCGACACGAACGAGATTGAGTTCGGCATCACCAATCGTTTCTTCACGCGCCGCTCGACCGAGAGCGTGAGCAGCGCCGCGCGCCGCGCGTCCAATAGCTCCAACAGCGCGCTCGATCCGCTCTCGACGCAGCCCTACGAAGCGCTCTCGATCACCGTGCGCGGCAAGTATTTCTTCGACCCGCGATTCGGCGGGGCTTTAATACCGGGACGCCGCAATCAGTTCTATCCGCTCAATACTTTCTCGGCCTTCACCTACGGCGGCGTCGCGCGCCGTTTCTCGCCCATCAACATCGAGGCGCGTTATCGCCCGCAGCATTATCTCTTCGCGGACGTGCGGACGGACATTGACACGCAGGTCGGCGGGGTGCGCGATCTGGCCGTCTCGTTCGGGCTCAACTATCCGCTGGTCAAAGCCTTTCAGACCTTCTATTACACGCGCGCCATCAGGCTCGCGTCCTCGCTCAATCCGGCCCGGCCGACGGACAAGAGCGAGCCGGGAACCTTGCAGGGCTCGCAGTGGAGCCCGTCCATCTTCATCGGCAACACCGAGCGCGGCCTCTTCGGCGGCGTCTCGCTCTTCTTCGATTTTCAGAACCGGCCGGGCAAGGGTAGCAACTCTCTCATCAGCTCGACGGCGACGCTCGGTTACGCCTGGGACTGCTGCGCCATCACCGTCCAGAACTACACTTTCAACGTCGGCCTGCGCAACGAAAACCGCTTCGTCTTCAGCTTCCGCCTCAACGGCATCGGCGCTTTCGGCACAGAGCAGATCGGCCAGCGCTTCCATTAACTGCCAACTTTTATTCCCTTCGCGGCATCTGAAGTTGTGCTCCGGTGAGAGATTGAGAGAGCGGATTTTCCGGCGTGCCCCCGAGCTAAATTCTGAGCCATTGTCTGTGTTAAGTGATAGAGCATGCGGCAGTAAAAGCCTGTGACGAGCGACTCTGCTTGCGCTCGTGCATGCCTTCCGCTTAAAATGCCGCCTTTTGGAATGTGCGGCGCGCCCGGGCAACTGAATGCATGCGCCGCTCGATTTTCAAATGAATCCTTTTTGACCTCTCTTTTGAACAGTATCCGTTATCGTACTCTTGGAGGAACTCCGGTGAAGTTATTTGTTCGTTTGTCCAGCACCCTGGCCGCGCTCATCCTGGCGTGCGGCGCTTTCGTCAGCGCGAGCGCGCAGACCGACTCCATCGTCGGCCAGTTGACCAGTTCGACGCGCCAATCCTTCGTCAACGACATGAACGGCAGCGGCCGCTTCGCCGTCGTCGAATCCAACGGCGACATCGGCACCAAAGACCCGGCCCTCGGGCTCAACCCGGACAACTCCGACCTTAATTCCGAAATTTTTCTGATCGATTACGCGCAGCGCCGTATCTTCCAGATCACGAATACGAAGAGCCGCTTGGTGGACACGACCGCCTCGACCACCCTGCTCGGCAATATCCGCGTCGTGATGATCAACACGGCCCCGATGATCAGCAACGACGGGCGACACATCATCTTCAGCTCGAACGCGAACAGCCTCACGCCGTCGGGCACGAACACTTCGACGCCGGGCAACTTCAACGCCAACAACCTGACGAACGCGGACCGCGACGCGCTGCTGGCCGACGCCAATCAGGAGATCTGGGTCTACGAGCTGCCGCCCTTCGATGCGAATGTCGATCTGTCGAGCGGCGCAGAGATTCCGTTCGTCGATCTCTCTGCGGGCACGTTCACGCGCATCACCAACACGCCCGCAGACCTTTTGCCGACGGCCGGCGTGACGAATCCTCCGGCTTCGCCGACGACCTCTGACGACAATCGCTATCCGACGATCAACGACGACGGCTCGGTCATCTCTTTCGTCTCGACGCGGAACCTGACCACGGTTCCGGTCTCGTCCAATGCAGACCTCAACGCAGAGATCTATCTTGGTCTGAGGACGGCCCCCACCAGCTATGCGCTCGGTCAGGTCACGAACACCTCCGGCACGCTCGTCAATCCGGTAGTCAACACGAGCCCCATGCTCTCAGGACAGTGCCTGAGCGGCTCTGCGCCGTGCCGTGTGCGCGTGGCGTATGTCTCGAACGCGAATATCCCGGACACCGGGCAGGCGACCGGCAACAATAGCGACCGCAACGCGGAGATCTATTACACAGATGTCGACACGTCCGCCCTGACCACCGTGCTGGTTAATCAGAAGCAGGTCACGCGGACGACGCGCGTCACGCCGGGCGACATCGTCAATGTCCTGAGCACCGGGCGGCGCTTGAGCCGCGACGGAAATCTGATCGTTTTCGAGTCCACCGCAGACCTGACGAGTGCGACGCCGGGAGCGAACGCGACTTCGACGACGGTCTTTCTCTACAACGTGACGGCGAACACTTTCACGAAGGTCGGCGCGCGCGGAGCAGAGGACACGACGGTCGGCGGCGATGTCCTGCGCTTTCCGACTTTCAGCGATTACGTCGGGACGAGTTTGACGCCGGGCTCGATCATCTTCGTCTCGCGCCTGAACTTCAAGTCCGACGGCACGATCCCGACCACCGCGAGCGATGGGCTCAATCCGGATGTCAACCGTCCGGTGCAGATCTACGCCGCCAATCTGCCGATCGGGATGACGCTGACCTTCACGCGCCTGTCGCGGATTCCGTCCACCGCGTTCTTCCTCGCTTCGCTCCAGCCGTTCCCCAGCAACTCGCGCCAGCGGATCAGCTTCACGCTCGCCTCGACGGAGCTGGGCGGCGGAAATTTCGACGGCTCGCCCGAAGTCTACTATCTGCTGACTCCGGCGGCGACGCTTTCGGACGACAACATCCCTGAATCTTATCTGACCGGCGCGAGCCTGCGTCCGGTCGGGCCGGCTGCGAGCCCGACGCCGACGCCCAGCCCGAGCCCCAGTCCGACGCCGACGCCCGCCACGCCGATCAATGTCCCGGGACTCTCGCCCGGCATGCTGGCGGTCGTCAATTTCCAGAATCGTTACATCATTCCGCCGCAGAGCGTTGCGGCGGGAGCGGCTTCGACCACGCGCTCGCCGTCGCTGCCGTTCGAGCTGGGCGGCGTCAGCATCGCCGTCAATAACGCCGCGGCGGGAATCTATTCCATCAGCACGCGGCGGATTGTCTTCGTCGTCCCGCGCGGCGTGGTTCCGGCGACCACCGGCACGACCTATCCGGTCATGATCAACGTCCGCGGCCATATCCTGCGCGGCAGCGTGCAGCTCGTCGCAGCACAACCGGACATCTTTACTTCGACCAACGGGCCGGGCGGGAGGGCGCAGGTCATTAACGCCTTCAACGGGACGCCGGAGCCGTTCACCATCACGACGGTCAGGCCGCGCCGACCGCGCGCGCCGACGATCTTGCGTATTATTCTGACCGGCGTCGATAACGTGGCCGCCAGCGCGATCACGGTACGGATCGGGTCGCAGACCATCACCGGCACGACCGCCGCCACTTCGCCGATCACAGCCTCCGCGCTGACCAGTATGCCCGGCTTCTATCAGATCGATGTGACGCTGCCGGCTGCGCTGGAAGGAGCCGGAGATGTGCCGGTCGTGGTCACCGTCACGGTCGGCGGGCAGA
>JAFBAJ010000781.1 GCA_019247865.1 Acidobacteriota bacterium | reverse complement strand
ACCGGCAGCGTGAAGACCACGCGCGTGCCGGTTCCCTCCGCGCGGCTTTCGATCCAGATACGCCCGTCGTGAGCTTCGATGATGCCTCTGGCGATGGCGAGCCCCATCCCGGTTCCGGTCGGCTGTCGCGTGCTCACGTCTCCGTCTCGCGTCGCGCGAAAGAATTTGTCGAAGACGCGCTCGCGCAGATTCGCCGGAAGACCTTCGCCCTCATCTTCGACGGCGATTCTGATCGAGCCGTCATCCTCCTGTTCGGCTGAGATCGTGATCCGAGTGCCGGGCGGCGAATATTTCGCGGCGTTGTCCACGAGCGTATAAACCACCTCGCTCACTGCGCGCTCGTCCACGCGTACGACCGGCAGGCCGCTCTTGAGCCGGACGCTGACCTGATGCTCGCGCGTCAGAGCGGAAGCGCGTGACAGCGCGGTCTGGATGATCTCTTCAACTGTTCCCCACTGGCGGAGCAGATGCAGCTCGCCGGCCTCTATGCGCGCCAGCTCGATCAGCCCGCCGATAAAGCGGTTCAGCCGGTCGCACTCCTCATTGATGACCTCCATCATCTCCTGACGCGATTCGTCATTGAGCAGCTCCGCCTGCTCCGCGTCAGGTTTGATGTTCGCGTCGTCGAGGAGAGTCGTGATCGAGGCTTTGATGGAAGTGAGCGGCGTTCGCAGGTCGTGCGTCACGGCGTCGAGGAGCGCGGACTTGAGCTTCTCGCTCTGCCGCAATGCTTCGGTCTGGCTGGCGCGCTCGAACGCGTCTTGCAACTCCGCATATAAGCGCTCGATCTCGCTGCGCCCGGCCTCTGCTTCCGACGCGCGCTTGCGTGCGCGTGCGTTGAGCTGCCCGGCGGTGATGGCCGTGATCAGAAAGGAGGCGAGCGCGATCCAGTTGTCCGGCGCGGCAATCGTCAGCGTGCCGTAGGGCGGGAGAAAGAAGAAGTTGAAACAGAGCATCCCGCAGGCGGAAGAGAGCAGCGCGGGACGGCTGCCCCACAACGTCGCCACGAAGAGGACGAGCAGCAGCAGGACGAGCGCGACGGTCGTCTGGTTGACATGCGCGCGAAACGGCGTCAGCAGAGCGGTCGCGGCGATCATGCTCAAGACCGCAACCAGGTACTGCACGACTCTTTTCTGAAACACGCGATTCAAGGTTGATGAAAAATCTCCGCGAGCTGCTCTCGCGCGATGACGCCTTCACGAATCAGGCGCGGCGTGTCCGTGCTCAGGTCGAGCACGGTTGAAGGCTTGTCTGTCACGGCTTCGCCTCCGTCAACGATCAGGTCAAGGCTGTCGGGAAAATAGTTTGCGACTTCGAGCGCGGAGCGTGCGGGCGCGGCTCCGGCCGGATTGGCGCTCGTCGCCGTGAGCGCGCCGCCGCACGCGCGCACAAGGGCGCGCACGTCTTCGTCATCGGGCAGTCGTACGCCGATGGTTCCGCTCCCGGCCGTTAGCTCGGCAGGGACTTCCGGACGCGCGAGCGCGACGATGGTTAAAGCTCCCGGCCAGTGCCGCGCCGCGACTGCCTCGAACGCACGCGACCTGTGCGCGATGAAGCGCGCGGCCTGCTCTTCATCGCTGATGATGACGAGGATCGGCTTATTCGCTTCTCTTCCCTTGAGGGCTTTGAGGCGTTCGAGCGCCGCCTGGTTGAACGGCTCGACGCCGAGGCCGTAAAAGGTGTCCGTGCGAAAAGCTATCAGGCCGCCCGCCGAAATTATTTGAGAGGCACGCTGTCGTGCGTCCGCCGAATCCGGAATCATAGAGCGATTATATCCCACGCCAAGGCGCAAAGACGCAAAGAAAATTAAGCTGTCTTTCTTTGCGTCTTTGCGCCTTGGCGTGAGATTTCAGTTGACTTAATCTCTCAGTCAAGGGCATTATCTCTGGGCCCCAGGACAGCATGTTTTCATCCTCTGTGAACATGTCTGTCTGCTCGAATTTCCTGAAGTGCCGGTAAACGGGGTACTTTGATGTCAGTCCGGCCAAGCCGCAGTCTTCTCATTCTTTCAACCGCCATTCTGGTTCTGTGCTGCCAGCTTTTCTGGCCCGCGCGCGCCTTCCCGCAAAAGCGTATCTACATCGCGCCCGACGACCACACCGATTACATGTGGACGGCGGACGAGAACACGTATCGTCAGGCGCTGCTGACGATGACCGATTACTATCTGAACCAGATGGATGCCACGGCCGGGAATCCTGCGCCGTATCAGGGACGCTGGAACTGTGACGGCAGCTTCTGGATGTGGACGTATGAGCGCAATCGCTCTCAGGCGGATTTCACGCGCTTCATCAATCGCATACGCGACGGGCATCTGAGCGTGCCGCTGACCGCGCTCGTCTCAGTCTACGGAGGCACGCCAGCCGAAGCAGTCCTGCGCGGGATGTACTATCCGGGACAGATCGAGCGCCGTTTCAACCTGCGCTTTCCGATGGCTGTGGCGATGGAGAATCAGACGCTGCCTTACGGGCTCGGCTCGTTGTGGGCGGGCGCGGGTGCGCGCTATAGCTGGCGCGGCATCTGCAACTGCGCCTCGCACGTCTCGAATCCCGGCGACCGCGAGCACGACATTTACTGGTGGCGCGGCCCGGACGGCGGACGCATTCTGATGAAGTGGAACTCCTTCTTTCAGAACGACAGCATCGGCGGCTACGCAGAGGCGCGGCGGCCGACCGAAGCCATCAACATCGCCGACTTCAACAGCTCATTCATCGCGCGTTATCCGTATCCGGTGATCGGCATCTTCGGCAAAGGCTGGGACGACCTGCAAACGACTTCGAGCGAGTTCATCACGACGGCGCAGACGCAGTCGAACGCGTCGCGCCAGATCATCGTCTCGAACGAGCAGGATTTCTTTCAGGACTTTGAAGCCAACTACGGCGGATCGCTGCCGGAGGTCTCGTGCAGTTACGGCAACGAATGGGAGACGCTGGTCGCTTCGCTCGCGGAGGTGTCGGCGCGCGTCAAGCGCTCGACCGAAAAGCTGCGCGGGGCGGAAGCGCTGGCGACGCTCGTCAGTCTCAAAAATCCTTCCTTTATGAACGGGCGACAACAGGCGCGCGATCAGGCGTGGATGAACTTCGGCCTCTACTGGGAGCACGACTGGACGGCCGACGGCCCGATCAGCCGCGCAGACCGCGCGGACTGGCAGAGAAGAGTGGCGACCGGAATCGAGAGCTACGTGGACACGCTTCAGACGGATGCTGTGAACGCGCTCGGCGGCATGATTCGCCGGAGCGGCTCGAACCTGCGCTTCTACGCTTTCAATCCCCTGAGCTGGACGCGCACGGACATGGCGGAGATTCCGTACAGCGACACCAATCCGGTCTACGTCGTCGACCTCAGCACGGGCGCAGAGACTCCTTCTCAAATAGTTTTTGTGAACGGCGAGCGCCGGCTGCGCGTGCTGGCGCAGAACATCCCGTCGGTCGGCTACAAAGTTTTTGAAGTGCGCGCAGGCGTGGGCGCAAACTTCGGCGATGCGGCGACGGTCAACGGCAATGTCATCGAGAACAGCATCTATCGCATCAACGTGGCAAGCCGCGGAGCCATCACGAGCCTCGTTGATAAAACGCGCGGCGACCGCGAGTTCGCGCGCACAGTGAACGGGCTGGCGATCAACGATCTCGGCGGCGGCTCCGGGACTTTGCAGGTCGAGAACGCGGGGCCTGTCTCGGTCACGCTACGCGCCACCTCTTCGAGCCCGCTCGCGCACTCCTCGACCGTCACGCTCCTGCGCGATTCGTCCCGGATAGAGCTGCGCAATGACATCAACCAGAACTTCTCGGACGTGCGGACGTGGGGCTTCGGTTTCAATCTTGATTCGCCGGATGTCTCGCACGAAGAGGTCGGAGCCGTGACGCGCGCGCGGCTCACATCGCAGGGCGGGAACTATTCAACGCGCAATGCGCGTTATGACTGGCTGACGCTGAACCACTTCGCGGACATGTCGAGCGGCGCGACGGGCATCACGCTCTCGAACGCCGACTGCTATTTCATGAAGCTCGGCAACAGCACTTCGGCCTCGCTCGACACGAACACGCCGCTCATCAACGCTCTGGCCGGAGGTCAGGTCGATAGCCTCTCGCTCGGCATCCAG
>JAFBAJ010000770.1 GCA_019247865.1 Acidobacteriota bacterium | reverse complement strand
TCTCCTTCTCCTATCTGCCCTACTGCCACGTCGCCGAGCGCATTTCGGGGCTCTACAATCGCCTCTACGCGGGCGCGTCCGCCTACTTCGTGGACGACCTCTCGAAGCTCGGCGCGTACATGCTGGAAGTGAAGCCGACGGTCTTTGCCAGCCTCCCGCGATTCTTCGAGAAGATACACGCGCGCGTCCTGGCCGATCTCGAAAAACTTTCGAGCGCAGAACAGCACGTCTTTCATCAAGCCCTGACGACGGGGCGCGAGGTCAGCCGCCTCCGCCAGTCACGAGCGGAAATTCCGGAGGCTTTGCGGGCAGAGTATGAAGAGCGTGCGCTGCCGATTTTAAGCCGGGTCAACGATTACTTCGGCGGGCGGATGCGGCTGGCGACTTCGGGCGGTGCGCCGCTGCCGTTCGAGATCGCGGAGTTCTTTGACGCGTGCGGCATTCCGATCCTGCAAGCCTACGGCCTGACGGAGAACCTCTGCGTCGCTTTCAATCGCCCGGACAACTACAGGTTCGGGACGGTCGGCCCTCCCATGCCTGGCTGCGAGGTGCAACTTGCGCCGGACGGCGAGATTCAGGTGCGGAGCGAGATGATGTTCAGCGGCTATTACAAGGAGCCGTTAAAGACCGCCGAAGTGATGCGCGACGGCTGGCTCCTGACGGGCGACATCGGCGAGATGGATGCGGACGGCTTTCTGAAAATTACCGGGCGCAAGAAAGAGCTAATCATCCTCTCGACGGGCAAGAACATCGCGCCCGCCCTGATCGAAAACCTGCTCAGGGAGCATCACCTGATTAGCCACGCGCTCGTGCACGGCGAAGGCCGGAGCTACCTCGTCGCGCTCCTCACGCTCAACCCTCTGGAGGCGGAGGAGCACGCACGCGCACGCGGCATCGAGTACGAGGATTTCGCAGACCTCACGCGTCGGCCGTTGATGGTCGAGCTGGTGCAGGAGATCGTCAGCGCCGTCAACGCGCGCGTCTCTTCGAGCGAAGCCGTCAAGAAATTCGTCATCCTCGAACGCGACCTACAGGTCGAAGCGGACGAGGTCACGCCGACGATGAAGGTCAGGCGCAACGTCGTCAGCGAACGCTTCGGGGAACTCTTACAAGGCTTATATTCCTAACCGGCGCTTCTCTTTGCGCCTTTGCGCCTTTGCGTGAGACTGAATTTTCACGCAAAGGCGCAAAGACGCAAAGGAAAGAGAAGGAGTGATAACGAGATGAGGCAAATTGGTAAAAGGTTCTGTTTTTCAATTGCGGCGGCGCTTTTAATCTGCATCGCTTCTCATTCTGCCTCGGCGCAGCAGGTGGACAAGGAGGCGACCATCTACGGCCAGAAGATTCATTACGTCGAGGCTGGAAGCGGGGAGGCCGTCATCTTGTTGCACGGGCTGGGCGGGAATGCTACGAACTGGGCTTTTAATATCGCCGCGCTCGCGCAGAAATATCGCGTCATCGTGCCGGATCAGCTCGGCTTCGGCCGCTCGGACAAGCCGTTCATCAACTACCGCATTGCGACGTATGTGGATTTTCTCGACGCGCTCTACAGGGAGCTGAAGCTTGAGCGCGCGACGCTGGTCGGCAATTCGATGGGCGGCTGGATTGCTGCGGCCTACACGCTCGCGCATCCGGAAAAGGTCGAAAGGCTCGTGCTCGTGGACTCGGCAGGCTTTGCGCCGCCGGCCGGGTTCGACGCGAAGACTTTGAGCTTCCTCAATCCTTCGACGCGCGCGGGCATGAAGCAGCTGGCGCTGCTCGTCTTCTCGAACAAGCAGCTCTTCACGACCGACGCGGCGATTGACCTGATGCTGACGCAGCGTTTGGCGGCGGGCGACGGCTACACGATCCAGAGCCTCATCGAATCCATCGCGCGGCGCGAAGACATGCTGGATGATCGCCTCGGCGGAATCAAAAAACCGACGCTGCTCGTCTGGGGACGCGACGACGGCCTGGTTCCGCTCGCGGAGTACGGCGAGAGGTTCAAGCGAGAAATCGCGGGCGCGCAGCTCCTCATTCTGGACGGAGCCGGACATGCTCCGCAGGTCGAGAAGGCGGCGGAGTTCAACGCCGCACTTCTCAATTTTCTAAATGCAAAATAACCACAGAGGCACAGAGACACAGAGATGAAGAGAGCAAAGAGATAGAAAGCATTTACTTTTTTGTCTTTCTCTGTGCCTCTGTGCCTCTGTGGCTAATCTTAAAAGGAAACGACTCATGGCTTTGCAGGTTGGCGAGACGGCCGCGCTCTCGAAGACGATCACAGATGACGACATACACACTTTCGCGGATCTGGTCGGCGACCACAATCCTGTGCATCTCGACGACGAGTTCGCGCGGACGACTCGGTTCGGTCGTCGCATCGCGCACGGGATGCTGAGTGCTTCGCTCATCTCGGCGCTGCTGGCGAACGAGCTGCCGGGGCAGGGCACTGTCTACCTGAGCCAGTCTTTACGGTTCGTCGCGCCGGTTTTTCCGGGCGACACGGTCACGGCGCGCGTCACCGTGACGAAGGTCAGGGAAGACAAGCCCATCGTGACGCTCGAAACTGTCTGCACCAATCAGCGCGACGAGACTTTAATCAAAGGTGAAGCCGTCGTCCTCATTGCTTAAAATAATATGTCTGACAAAACAGTTAAGCATGAGGTTGCAGCCGCGCGCGTTCCTGCTTATTCGTGGTACGCGCTCGTGATTCTGACGCTCGTCTATGTCTTAAACTTTTTAGACCGCACGCTGATCTTCCTTCTCTTTCCGCCGATCAAGCAGGAGATGGGTTTCACGGATTTCCAGCTAGCTATTTTGGGACCCGCGTCCTTCGCCATCTTCTACACGGTGCTGGGCATTCCTTTTGGCCGGATGGCAGACCGCACGACGCGGAAATATCTGATCGCGGGCGGGCTGGCTGTGTGGAGTCTCTTCGCGGGGCTGACGGGATTCGCCGGGGGCTTCTGGACGATGCTCGCCTGTCGCGTGATGGTCGGAGTCGGTGAAGCGACGCTGGGGCCGGCCGCGCTCTCTCTGCTGAGCGACTATTTCCCGCCGCGCATACGCGCGACCGTGCAGGCCATCTATTCTTCCGGCATCGCCATCGGCGGCGGCCTCGCCTATTTCCTCGGCGGCTGGATCGCACAGCAGCCGCACCTCGGATGGCGCTGGGCCTTTTACCTGCTCGGCTTTCCGGGACTCCTGCTGACGCTCTTCGTGCTCCTGCTGCGCGAGCAGCCGCGTGGGCAAACGGAAGTCGCGGCGGTGCGCTACACGAGTCAGGACTGGAAGGTGCTGTTCCGGTCTGTGCCGTTGCGTTATCTCTATCTGGGTTACGCGATGTTCGGGCTGGCGGCGAACAACCTGGGAGCGTGGGGCGCGACCTTCTTCGTGCGCGTGCATTCGTTGTCTCTGTCGCAGGTGGGATTGCTGGCGGGGCTGTTGTCCGTCACAGCCGGAGTGCCGGGAACGATTTTAGGCGGCTATGCCGCAGATCGTTTTCGCCGTCTGGGAAGAGGCGGGCGGATGCTCTTCGGAGCGGGCGCGGCGCTCATCTCTGTGCCGCTGTGGCTGGTCTTGCTCTTCAGCAATAGCTTAATCCTGCTCCTGGTCGTGAGCTTTATCCTGCTCGGTTTGGCCCTGATGTGGCTGGGGCCTGCTGCTGCGGACGTGCATGACATCGCGGGGCCGCAACTGCGCGGGCTCGGCATCGGCATCTATTTCTTCACGGTCATCCTCACGGCTTACGGCATCGGCTCGCCGCTTATCGGGAAGCTCAGCGACCTGCTCGGCGTGACCACCAATCCCGGTCAGATGCGCTACGCGCTCCTCATCTGTCCCATCGCCTGCGCCCTCGGCGCGCTCTTCCTCTGGCTAGGCAGTCGAAGCATGAACAGGCAATAAAACATTTCACGCAAAGGCGCGAAGGTAAAACCAAAGACCGCAAAGCAGCTCAACTCCTTTGGTCTTCC
>JAFBAJ010000703.1 GCA_019247865.1 Acidobacteriota bacterium | reverse complement strand
CGGAGCCATCGTGCAGGAGGCTGAGAACCGCGACATCCCGCACATACGGCTCAACACGCAATCGCTCGTGCAGCTCGGCTACGGCGTCAATCAGCAGCGCATACAGGCCACAGTCACCGGGCGCACGAACATGATCGCCGTTGATCTGGCGGGCGACAAAGACGCGACGAAAAAACTGCTCGGCAGCATGGGCGTGCCTGTGCCGCGCGGGCTGCTGATCGTCGAAGAGGACGAGATCGAAAGGGCCGTCGAGCGGCTGGGCTTTCCCGTCGCCATCAAACCGCTCGACGCCAATCACGGCAAGGGCATCACCGTCGGTTTGAAGACGCTCGAAGAAGTCCGCGCCGCATTCCCTTTAGCGAAAAAATATTCGCGCCGCGTCATCATCGAACAATCGCTGACGGGCCAGGACTTCCGCGCCCTCGTCGTTGACAACCGGCTCGTGGCCGTCGCCGAGAGAATCCCGGCGCACGTCATCGGCGACGGCGAGCACACGCTGCAAGAGCTGATCGACATCACGAACCAGGACCCGCGACGCGGTTACGGCCACGAGAATGTGCTGACGCTCATCGACGTGGACGCGCAAACAGAGAGCCTGCTCGCCGCACACGGCCACACGCTCGACACTGTCCTGCCCGCGGGCGAGATGTTTTGTCTCAAGACGACCGCCAACATCTCTACCGGCGGGACTGCGATTGATAGAACGGACGAGGTGCATCCGTTCAACGTCACGCTCTTCGAGCGGATTGCGCGCATCATCGGCCTCGACGTGGCCGGGATCGACGTGGTCGCGCCGGACATCACGACGCCGCTGACCGAGAACGGCGGCGGCATCATAGAGGTCAATGCTGCGCCCGGCTTTCGGATGCATCTCGCGCCGAGCGAAGGCATCGCGCGCAACGTCGCGGAGCACGTCATCGACATGCTCTTTCCGCCGGGGACGCCCGCGCGCGTGCCCGTCATCGCCGTCACAGGCACGAACGGCAAGACGACCACGACGCGTCTCATCGCGCACATCGTCAAAAACTCCGGCAAGAACGTCGGCTTCACGACGACCGAAGGCATCTACATCGGCAACAGTCTCATTCAGCCCGGCGACAACACAGGCCCCATCTCGGCGCAACTCGTCCTTAAAGACCCGACCGTCGAGATCGCCGTCTTAGAGACTGCTCGCGGCGGCATCATCCGCGCGGGCCTCGGCTTCGACCGTTGCGACATCGGCGTCGTCCTGAATGTGACCGTTGACCACCTGGGCTTGAAGGACATCGAAACAATCGAAGACATGGCGCGCGTCAAGGCCGTCGTTCCGCGCGCGGTCGGGCGCAGCGGCTACGCCGTCCTCAACGCGGATGACAAACTCGTCTACGACATGCGTGATGATACGCCGGGACGCGTCGCGCTCTTTAGTATGGAGGAAGAGAACCCGCACATCGTGGAGCATACGAACGACGGCGGCATCGCCTGTGTGTTCGAGAACGGTTACGTCACGCTGCTCAAGGGCAAGTGGAAGGTGCGGGTCGAAAAGGTCATCAACATTCCTTTGACGTACGGCGGTCGCGCGGCCTTCATGATCCAGAACGTGCTCGCCGCGACGCTCGCCGCGTTCCTCCAGAACATCAGCATCGAAGACATCCGCGTCGGCCTCACGACCTTCGTGCCTTCGGTGGCGCAGACGCCGGGACGCCTGAACCTCGTCGAGATGGATAACTTTACCGTCCTGATCGACTTCGCGCACAACCCCGCCGGGATGGAAGCTTTGCAGCGCTTCATCGCGAAGTTCCCGAACAAGGTCAAGACCGGCGTCATCGGCGGCACGGGCGACCGCCGCGACGACGACCTGCTCCTGTACGGCCGCATCGCCGCGCAGATGTTCACCAACATCATCGTCCGCGAAGATGACGACCTGCGCGGTCGCGCGCCCGGAGACTCCAAACGCCTCGTCATCGAAGGCATCAGGAGCGTCAACCCTTCGCTGCCGATCAGGGAATTCAGCAACGCGCCCGAAGCCATCAATCACGCGCTCAACCACGCGCGCAAAGGCGAGCTGCTCGTGATCCTGGCCGACAACGTCAGCCGCTCGGTCGAACTCGTCAGCAAGTTCCGCGAGCAGCTCGCGCCCGTCAAGGTCGTGCATGAGGATATCCCGAACCAGAACTAGGCAAAGGCAAAAGGTAAAAGGTAAGGGGAAGCGACATGAGCTACACTCCCAAAACAATTAGTGAAGTAGTCCTGGAATACATTAATAAGACCACCTTCCTTCCGGCTATACAACGAGAATATGTATGGGAGACTGATGGCATAGAGAAGCTCTTTGACTCTCTCATGGGGAATTACCCAATCAGTTCATTTCTTTTCTGGAAAATCAGAGAAGAAAATAAGAAATTGTGGACGGCTTATAATTTCTTCAGCGACTTTGACAAAGAGACACCACATAATTCTGAAGCCAATCTGGCAGGCATTAATCAAGATATTTATCTCGTTCTGGATGGGCAGCAGCGCCTGACTTCTCTGTATATCGGCCTGAAAGGTTCCTATCGCTTCTTTTATTATAGCTGGAAAAAGACGAGACTTTATCTGAACCTGTTTAAAGAACCGATTAGAAGCGAAAATCCGGAGGAGCTAACCTATCAGTTTTCTTTCAGAGAAAATGAGAAGCCAAATCCCAAAGACCCAAGTCCCCAATACTGGTATCTGGTCGGGAATATCCTGGACTTCGACTCGGCCAAAAAAGCCAGACAGGATATCAGAAACAAACTCAGCGGAATTACTGTAGTTGAGGAGTCTCTAAAAGAGAATGCAGTTGTTTTGATTGAGGAACTTCATTCCAGACTCTTCACTGAGAAACTCATCAACTTTTATGAAGAGCGGTCTGATGATTACGACAAAGTTGTTGAGATTTTCATCAGAGCTAATACCGGAGGAAAGAAGCTGGAGTACAGCGACATTCTTCTTTCAACCGCAACAGCCAAGTGGAAGACCCTCAATGCTCGTGATGAAATCCATAATTTTACAGATGAAATAAATTCCATCGGAGCTGGATATAGCTTTGGCAAAGATTTTGTGCTTAAAGGGTGCTTATACTTAACTGACGATCTCCCTATTCAATACAAGGTAAAGAACTTTAACAAGCCCAACCTTGAGAAAATCGAAGCCAATTGGGAGACTATTAAGTCGAACATTCAGATCACGGTCAAACTCATTAGCAGGTTCGGGTTTAATGATAAAAACCTGGTCGCAACGAACGCCTTGCTGCCGATTTCGCTCTATCTAGCCAAGTTAGGAAAGAAGAATTTTTTTGAATCAACCGAGCAGTTTGATGTAGCCAACAAGTTGATTATGCAAAAGTGGTTAGCAATCGCTTTGCTGAAGAATGCATTTGGCGGTTCCTCAGATACCACCTTGAAAAACCTGCAAGACACACTTAACGAGCAGACAGACCTCTCTATTTTCCCTTATGAAGCAATAAACAAGAGACTCAACATAGAGCCGAATTTTACGGACACAGAGCTTGAAAATTTATTGACGACCAATTACAGCACCAAGTACAGCTATCTCATTCTTTCCCTCCTCTATCCGGATAGGGACTGGGTGGATAACACCTATCATGAGGATCATATTTTCCCAAAATCAGAATTCACACTTCGAAACTTAACCAAAAGAGGATACGACTCAGGCAAGGCAGGGGAGTACATGAAGCATTACAACACCACCGCCAATCTTCAACTCCTCACCGAAAATGAAAATCTTGAGAAGAAAGCCATCCCATTTGATGAATGGCTCCCAACCAGAGACAGCAATTTTATTAGCAGGCACTCCATCCCCTCTATCGGCGACTATGAATTTGATAACTTTATTGAATTCATTGAAAAGAGGAGAGAGATTATCAAGGCAAAGTTAAAGTCGATTTCCATGTAAAAATCATTGACGGCGATGTCGCATTGCTCTGCTTAGTCTGGATAGATAGCGACCTGTGCTTCGCTGCCGGAGGTCATCCAGGCGCGGTACATGCCTTCGCTGTTGAAGGGGAGAGAGATGTTGCCCGTGCGGTCGACGGCGATGAGCCCGCCTTCGCCGCCCAGCTCCGGCAGCGTCACGTGTACGACCTGCTCGGCGGCCTCTTTGAGCGTGAAGCCTTTGTACTTCATCAGGGAGACGATCTCATGGGCGGCCACAGTGCGTATGAAGAACTCGCCGTGACCCGTGCAGGAGATGGCGCAGGTCTGGTCGTCTGCGTAAGTGCCTGCGCCGATGAGCGCCGTGTCGCCGACGCGTCCGAAACGTTTGTTGGTCATGCCGCCGGTCGAAGTCGCCGCCGCCAGATGACCACGCGTGTCAAGCGCGACCGCGCCGACCGTGCCGAACTTTTTCAACGGCGTGTGGTCAAGGCGCACTTCATCCTCGCGCCTCGCCTGCAATAACTGTTCGTACCTCAGCTCGTCGAAAAAATATTCGGGCGGCGCGAACTCAAAGCCCGCTTCGCGTGCGAACTCCTCCGCGCCGCTCCCGCACATCAAGACATGCTCCGTCGCTTCCATCACGCGGCGCGCGAGTTTGATCGGGTTTTTGATACCGTCCACAGCCGCCACCGCTCCGGCGCGCAAATCCTCGCCGGACATGATGGCCGCGTCCATCTCGTGCCTCTCGTTGTGCGTGAAGACGGAGCCGCGCCCGGCGTTGAAGAGCGGGTTATCTTCCATCACACAGACGGCCGCCTCGACCGCATCGAGCGCCAGCCCGCCGCCGGACAGCACCTCCCAGCCGCGCCTCAGAGCCTGCTGCAAACCTGCTCTGTAAGCGGCTTCGCGTTCGTCGCTCATCAGAGCGCGGCTGATCGTCCCCGCGCCGCCGTGAATCACGAGCGCGAGCTTTCTCTCTTCCTTTGTTTCAGAGCTCATATTCAAGAGCATGCGAAGTTTCGCTCAACACGTCAACCTCACACGCGATCAGGTCGTGGGACAAGTTCAAAAACAGGTTCCCGCAAAGGCGCAAAGACTCAAAGGAAGACAAGAATGCTTTTCTCTGCGCCTTTGCGGGAGATTCTTTGGTTTGATTCCTCAAACTGAGTCACTACCTTCAAGCCAGCTCCGCCAGCTCCGCCCAGCGTTCGAGGTCGGTGGCTAGCTGCGCCGTCAACTGCTCACGCTCCTGATAGAGTTGGTTGACGAAATAGGCGTCGCTTGCGTTGGCAGATAGCTCCGTCTCGATTTCGGCCTGACGCAGTTCAGCCGATTGGATACGCGCTTCGGTCTCTTCCAGCTCTTTACGCTCTTTGAAGGTCAGCTTGCGTTTGGCAGCAGCCGTCGCGCCCTTCTCGCGTTTGGCGTCCCGTCCGGCCGTCGCGGGCTGGCTGGCGACGGCGTCCCGCTCCTCCGCTTTGCGTGTTTCGAGGAAGGCGGAATAGTTTCCGGGATATTCGCGCACGCGTCCTGCGCCTTCAAAGCGAAAGATGTGCTCGACCGTGCGGTCGAGGAAATACCGGTCGTGGCTGACGACGATCAGGCAGCCGCCGAAGTTGTCCAGATAGTCCTCCAGCGTGACCAGAGTTTGAATGTCCAGGTCGTTCGTCGGCTCGTCGAGCAGCAACACGTTCGGCGCGGACATCAGCACACTCAGCAGGTACAGCCGCCGCCGCTCGCCGCCCGAAAGCTTGGCTATGGGTGCATACTGCATCGCGCCCGTGAAGAGAAATTTTTCCAGCATCTGGCTCGCCGTGATAAACGTGCCGTCCGCCGTCTCGATGCGCTCGGCGATCTCGCGTATGTAATCTATCACGCGCACTTCTTCATTGAGCGCGCGGTTCTCCTGATCGTAATAACCGAAACGCACAGTCTGGCCGATTTCGAGCGTGCCGCTGTCCGGCGCGACGCGCCCGGTAATCATTTCAAGCAGCGTGGTCTTGCCCGCGCCGTTCGGGCCGATGATGCCGATGCGGTCGCCTGGTTTGACCGTGTAGCTGAAGCCTTCGACCAGCACTTCGCCGTCATAGGCTTTGGTGAGATCGCGCAGCTCCAGAATCTTGCGGCCGATCCGGCTTGAGCTGAGCGAGATATCAAGCCCGGCGCGGACTGTTTCTTTGGGCTGCGCCATCAGGCTTTCGGCGCGGTCAATGCGTGCTTTGGACTTGCGCGTGCGCGCCTTCGCGCCGCGCCTGAGCCACGCCAGCTCGCGCCGGATCAGCATCTCACGCTTCTGTCCTTCGACCGCACGCGCCTGTTCCTGCTCCTCCTTCTTTTCCAGATAGTAAGCATAGTTGCCATCAAAGCTCTGCACGGTGCTCCGATCTATCTCAAGAATGCGCCGGGTCACGCGGTCGAGGAAATAGCGGTCGTGTGTGACGAGCAGGAGCGCGCCGCTGTACCGTGTAAGATATTCTTCGAGCCACGAGATCGTTTCCGCGTCGAGATGGTTGGTCGGCTCATCCAGGATGAGCAGGTCCGGGTTCTCTATCAGCGCATGTGCGAGCGCGACGCGCTTTCGCTGTCCGCCGGAGAGCGTCCCCATCCGTGCGGTCGTGTCGGCGATGCCCAGCTTGCCGAGAATGATGCGTGCATTGGTCTCGACTTCCCACGCGCCTGAAGCTTCGAGGCGATGTGCCAGCTCAGAGACGCGATTCAACAGACGCTCTTCATCCGGGCCACCGGCCGCCAGCTCCTGACACGCACGCTCGTAATCCAAGAGCAGCTCCATCTTGGCGTTGCTCGCGGCGAAGACCGCGTCGAGCACCGTCTCTTCCGGCGCGTAAGGCGGATTCTGCGGCAGATAGCCGGTGGAGACGCCCTCCGCGAAAATAATCCGGCCCGTGTCCGGCTGTTCTGCTCCGGCGATGAGCCGCAGCAAGGTAGTCTTGCCGGAACCGTTGACCCCGACCACGCCGATGCGGTCGTCCGAGTTCAAGCCCAGACTGACC
Source organism: Acidobacteriota bacterium (assembly GCA_019247865.1). Classification (GTDB taxonomy): domain Bacteria; phylum Acidobacteriota; class Blastocatellia; order Pyrinomonadales; family Pyrinomonadaceae; genus JACMLC01. The sequence goes on along the minus strand of JAFBAJ010000703.1, from coordinate 4,535 downwards.
TGCTCGAAGAGCGGCCTCAGCCCATAGTTCTTACTGATAGCTTCGATGGAAAGAATATGCATGATTGCGGTCGGATAACACCCCTATGTTAATAAGGTCAATCACCAACGCGCAAGCAACAGAAGCGCTCACTTCTATTTTCAAAAATCGAAACGAATCCCGAACCGCATCATGCGCGGGCGCAGGGTGCGTGTGGTCAGCAGGAATGAATCGAGCAGAGCCTGTCGCTCACTTGGCGTGGCGGCGGGGCTCAAAGCCTTGAAGTTGATAAATTCGGAGCCGAAGCTCCACACAGCCTTGTTGAGCACGTTATCGATCTCGATGGTGGGGCGCACGCGCACACGCTCGCCGATGCGAAACTCACGCGTCAGGTTGAGGTCAAAGAGAAACAGTCCCGGCCCGCTGCCTGCGTTGCGCGGCAGATTGCCCGTGCGGCCGATGGTCGGAAGCGAGAAGTAATTAAGCAACGAAGCATCAATCGGGTCGCCCGGATGACGCGCGAGCAGTCGCCTGATATCGCCCGTAAAAATGGGGCGGTCGTTGCTCACATCATCCAGGTTGCGATCCGCACCGTTGATAGAAATATTAAACGGTGCGCCTGATGCAAGGCGGAGGATGGGCGAGACTCGCAGGCGTCCCAAAGTACGCGGCAGGTCGAAGGTCCCGGAGAAGACGAAGCGGTGGCGACGGTCGATCAGGGAGCGCGCACGCTCCCTGCGAAAGTCTGCCGGCGTGAGCGCATCGGAAGTATTCACAATGCCGTCATCAATCAGATGTGACAAGGTATAAGCGGCGCGAAAAGAGAGACTGAACCCGCTCTTTTTGCTGCTGAAGCGGCGGCGCAGCTCCAGCGTCAGGCCGTGGTAGAAGCTGTTGCCGATGCTCGCCAGTTGTTCAACTTCGCCGCGCGTTGGGTCCGGTCGCAAATCTCTCAAGGCGGCGAGCGCGACATCTACCGAAGTGGAGGAAGTGAAGCTGTTCAGGTTTATCAAAGTGATTGGAATGCCAAACTCAACAATGCAGCCGACGACATCAGGATTGCTCGGAGTGAAAGGCGAAGGACAACGCGCCGGGTTCGTCGGGTCGAACGGGGCGAGCGTGAAGCGCACCAGTTCGCCCGCGCTCGTCACATCATAAAGAGGCCGGATGCCGCCCGGCCCGTGGCGAAAATTCGGAAAGTCGCGCGCGAGCAAGTATTCTGTTAAATCTCTATATCCTGTTGGCAGCACGGGGGCATTGGCATTAAATTCCCTCCAGAGATGTATTCCGCGATTCCAACTGTAATTAGCTTCCAGGACGAAGCCGCGCCCCAGCTCGCGTTCAAAACCAAGATTAGCCTGATAGCTTTCAGGGATGCGCAACGCCGGATCGAGGCGGCGCAGGAAGGCCGCGTTACGCACAGCATATTGTTCGATGAGCGGCGAGCTTGTGTTGAAGGTACTTGGAAAGTGAATGTTGGCGGCAATGAAAGCGCGTCGCTCTGCCGCAGTCAAGAGTCTTCCGGTGATCGGATTACGCAGGTCATTCGTGTCAAAGAAAAGCTGCTGGCCGCCGAGCGTAAAATCGTCAACGGTGCGAAGTAGGGCACGCGAGTAAAAGATGCCTGCGCCCACACGTATGACCGTCTTGCCGTTGCCGAACGGGTCATACGCGACCGCAAAGCGCGGCGCGACGTTATTCCTGTCACGGATGATAGTTTCATTCTCATAACGCAGGCCGAATGTCAGCAGGAGGTTCGCGCCGAGCCGCCATTCGTGCTGCACGAAGAGGCTCGCATAAAAATTTCGCTGCGTGGATTCCGCCATAAAATTCTGGCGAAAGCGTTCGGGCACGCCCGCCAGGAAATCCCCTGCGCTCCCGAAATTGAATGTGCCTGACACATCCGCGAGGTCTATGAAGGTGGAGCGTATGCGCTGTACATCTGCGCCGACTCTGATGGTGTGCGCTCCGCGCAGCAGTGTCAGCGTGTCCTGCGCCTGCCAGCGCGTCTCGAGCCGGTCGCTCGCGCCCGCGGTCGAAGAGCCAGCGACGAGCGTGCCCGTCCGAAAGTTCGGGTCGCTTTCGCTCAGAGAATCGTTGAGCGAGATGAGCACGACCGGGCCGGTCTTACCGGCGGCCGTGAGCGCGGGCGTGAGGCGCGAGAACTGCACGCGCGCCTGATTGATGAGCCGCGCGCTCAGGATGTAATTGTCCGTATACGAGATGGCGTCCGAATTGCGCGACTTGCCTTGCAGGGCTTCGGCCAGGCGATTGCCGCCGCCGAACCCGCGCAGGTTATCGAGCCGCCCCAACTGAAAAAGAGCTGTTCCGTTGTGCGCGTCGCTGAGCCTGTGATCCACGCGCGCGGTGAAGATGTGATTGATGAGAGGCGTGCTGACATCCATGATGAACGGCGCGACCAACGCGTTCAGTGAAGGCGACGAGGCGCTCTCAATGCGGCGTGCGTCGAGCGCCGTCGGCGCGGGCAGGCGAAAGAGGCTGCTCGGCTCGACCGGGACGAGCGTGTCGATCCGCGCCGTGTCCAGCAGGCGCGTGTTCTCGTAAGAGACGAAGAAGAAGCTCTTCCAGCTCTGCTTCACTTTGAGCGGCCCGCTCAAAGTGAAGCCCGGATTCAGCTCCGTCAGCGGCAGGCGCTTCAACCCGCGCGCGTTGTTGTTGAAGGAGTTCGCATCGAAGATGTCATTGCGCAGAAAGAAGAAGGCGCGACCGTGAAGCTTGCCTGAACCGCCGCGCGTGCGCAGGTTGATGCGCCCGCCGGACGCGCGCCCGTACTCGGCCGAGAACTGGTTGGTGATGACCTGCACTTCCGCGACCGCTTCGAGGGAGGGCTGGAAACGCTCGCGCGCCGCGCGGTCGTCGTTATTGTCGAGGCCGTCGATGGTCAGATTATTTGAGTAAGCAGGGCTGCCGTTGAGAGAGAAAGTCCCGGCCTCTTCGGGCGTGGAGCGTGGGTTGGAGTCGCGGTCCTCCGCCAACTCGCGCGTCGAGAGCGGCTCTTCTGTGACGCCCGGCAGCGTGTAGATGAGGTCGAGCGGAGAGCGCGTCGCGTTCGGCAGCGACTCGGCCTCTTCGCCCGTGATGGTGCCGCCGACGATGGTACGCGCAGTATCCACCGGCGGCGGCTCTGCTTCGGCCGACACGCTCTGCGCGGCATTGACGGTCGCGGGCCGCAGCACGAAGTTCAGACGTAGCTGCTGTCCCGCGACCGCCGCCAGATTCTCTCTCTCTGCGGTAGCAAACCCCTCTGCGGAAACGCGCACGAGGTATGCTCCCGGCGGCAGCTCGATGAGGCGATACGTTCCGGCCGCATCGGTCACGGCCCTCCGCTCAAGCTTCGTGTTCGTGATGAAGACCGTCACGCTGGCACGCGGAATGACCGCGCCGTTCTCGTCCGCCACGCGACCCGTGATCGAAGCTTCGTCCAGGTCCTGCGCGCAGACTGAGCGGCAGGAAAGAAAAATAAACAAGATGAGAAGCAGGTGAGAGTAGCGATGCATACACTTTTCTCCTCAGGCGAGGGACGAGGAAGAGTTTGGATTGAGGTTAGCTCAGGCTTGAGGTTGGGTTGAAGCTCTGACTTAAAAAGCGAGGCGCACAGTCAATGCGGCGCGCACTCTATCACTAAGACGCGCGCGCCGACAAGAGGATTTTTTTAGCCGCGCGTGGAGGTGCGCCGGCGCAGGCTGCCGCCGCCGCGCGTGACGGGCACGAGCGCACCGGCCTCCGGCGGCGGAGTTTCGGTGAACTGCGAGAATTCGACTGCGTGCGCGCGCAGGTACTCAAAGAAGCGCTCGAACTCGCGCTGCATCGCGTCCATCTTCTCGCGCATGTTGAGGATGATCTCGACGCCCGCCAAGTTGACGCCCAGGTCGCGCGTCAAAGAGAGGATGACTTCGAGGCGTGCGAGGTCTTCGTCCGTGTAGAGCCGCGTGTTGCCTTCCGAGCGCGAAGGCTTGAGGAGCCCTTCGCGTTCATACAGGCGCAGCGTCTGCGGATGAATCTCATACTGCGTCGCCACCGCGCTGATCGTGTACGTGCGAAGTTTTCTCTTCATGATAGTGGTCGGTGGTCAGTGGTCGGTGGTCAGCAAAAGCAAAGACAGTTTTTTCACTGTCCCCTGACCGCCGACCACAGACCACTATTCCAATCCCATTGCCACGCGCGGGTTCTCCGGATTCAACTGCGCGTAGCGTTTCAAGAGTTCTTTGGTCTCTTCCGAGATGACGTTAGGCAAAACTATTTTGACCTCTACGAACTGGTCGCCGCGCAGGGAAGGGTTGCGCAGCGATGGCGCGCCGCGCTCGCGCAGCCGGAACTTCTGGCCCGATTGCGTGCCCGGCGGAATCCGCAGTTGCGCTTTGCCTTCGACCGTCGGGACTTCGATCTTCGCGCCGAGCGCCGCTTCCGGCACGGTCACGGGCACAGTCACGTAGACGTTGTCGCCCTTGCGCGTAAAATATTTGTGCTTGCCGACGTTCGTGATGATGAAGAGGTCGCCCGGAGGCGCACCCAAACGCCCGCCCTCGCCCTTGCCA
>JAFBAJ010000668.1 GCA_019247865.1 Acidobacteriota bacterium | reverse complement strand
CGGCTGATCGTGGCTGCTGTGGCCGATGAAGAGTACGAGAGCATCGGCGCGGAGGCTCTGGTCAGGAACTGGAGCGCGGACGCAGCCGTGGTCACAGAGCCGACGGGCCTGGTCGTCACGACCGGGCACAAAGGGTTCCAGTGGGTGGAGATCGTCGCGCGCGGTCGCGCGGCACACGGCAGCCTGCCGTCCGAAGGGCGCGACGCTATTTTCAGCATGGGGCGCATCCTCTCGCGCCTCGAAGAGCTGGGCCGCAGGCTGCGTGCAGCTGTCCCGCATACGTCGCTCGGCACTCCTTCGCTGCATGCTTCTCTCATTGATGGCGGGAGGGAGATGAGCACGTACCCGGACAGATGCGCGCTCAGGATGGAGCGGCGCACGCTCCCGTTCGAGCCGGACGGCATCGCTCTGAGCGAGGTCGAAGAGATACTCAATGCTTTGAAGACGGAGGACGCGGAGTTCGAGGCGACGGCGCGGCTCCTGTTCGAGCGACCACCGTATGACACGCCGCAAGAGCACGAACTGCTGCCGCTCCTGGAAACATCGCTCATCACGGCCGGTCGCGCGGCCTTGCGCGGCGGGATGCCTTACTGGACGGATGCAGCCCTGCTCGGTCAGGCGGGCATCCCTTCCGTCATCTTCGGCCCCGGCGGCGAAGGTTTTCACGGGCTCTCCGAATACGTGCTGAGCGACGAAGTGCTCATCTGCCGCGACGCCCTCACGACACTGGCGCGCGACTTCTGCGTTTAGAAAAAGTCTCCCGCAAAGGCGCAAAGGCGCAAAGAAAAGCACGCAAGCAATGAGCAACACTCAACAGCTTGGCGTTCTTCCTTTGCGCCTTTGCGCCTTTGCGGGAGTATTATATGAAGCGCACGCACGGCCAGACGCTATGGATGACTCGCCCCGCTCCGCTTACGAATTCGGTTCCTTCCGCGTGGACGCGCGGAGGCATCTGTTGCTGCGCGAGGGCGAGGTCATACAGCTCGCGCCTAAGGTCTTCGAGACGCTGCTGATGCTGGTGCGGAGCAATGGGCGCGTGCTCAAGAAGAGCGAGCTGATGGAAGCCATCTGGCCCGATACCTTCGTCGAGGAGAGCAACCTCGCGCAGCACATTTTTCTGCTCAGGAAAATCCTCGGCGAGGAGAAGAACGAGCACCGTTACATCGTCACAGTCCCGGGCGTCGGCTATCGCTTCGTCGCGGCGGTGAAGGTCTCTGAGACGCACGACGCAGCCCGCACGTACACGGCAGAGCAGGGAACGGAGGTGGATGTCTGGCCGCCCGCTTCGCTGGCCGTGCTGCCTTTCAAAACGGTTTCAGTGGCGGAGGGCGATGAAGTCCTCGGGCTCGGAATCGCAGACGCCCTGATTATGAAGCTGAGCGGGCTGCGCCTCATCCGCGTGCGTCCGACGACGGCCGTTTTGAAGTACGCGGGAGCAAGTCAGGACACCTTGCTGGCGGGGCGCGAGCTGGGCGTGGACGCGCTGCTCGACGGCTATTACCAGCGGCACGGCGAGCAGATACGCGTCTCTGTGCAGATCACGCGTGTGAGAGACGGGATGACGCTCTGGGCCGCGAAGTTCGATGAGAGCTTTACCAACTTCTTCGCCATCCAGGATTCGGTCTCCGAACAGGTCGTGCGTAAGCTTGAGCTGGAGCTGAGCGGCAGCGAGCAGCAGCAGCTCAGGAAAAACCAGACCGTCAACCCGGAAGCCTTTCGCGCTTACATCAAAGGGCGTTACTTCTGGAACCGGCGCACGCCCGAAGGGTTGCGGAAGGGATTGGAGTACGGGCGCGAGGCCGTCGCTTTAGACCCGGCTTACGCCTCCGCCTACATCGCGCTGGCGGACACCTATAATTTGCTCGGAGCGCAGCACAGCGTGATGCCGCCGGGCGAGGCTTTTCCTAAGGCGCGTGCCGCCGCCGAACGCGCGCTGGAGATAGACCCGCAACTGGCCGAGGCGTATGCCTCGCTCGCCTTCGTCGCGTACTGTTTCGATTGGGACTGGACTGCTGCGGAAAGCCACTTTCACACGGCGATTGAGCTCAAGCCGAACTACGCGACGGCGCATCACTGGTTCGGCGAGTTCCTCTCCGCCGCACGTCGGTTTGAAGAATCCATCGCCTCTTTGCGCCACGCGCTCGCGCTCGACCCGCTGTCGCTGGCGATGAGCACAGACCTCGGCGCGACCTACTACTACGCGCGCGAGTATGTGCGGAGCGAGGAGGAGCTGCGGAAGACGCTCGAAGTCGATAGCAGCTTCGTGCGCGCGCATCTCATCCTCGGCGCGGTGCAGGAGCAGCAGGGCAGAGGCGCGCTCGCGGTCGACTCTCTGCGCAGGGCAGCCGAGCTTTCATCCGGCGACCCCGTCATCCTCGCCTCCTTAGCGCACGCCTGCGCCGTCAACAAACAACTGAGCGACGCGCGCGCGATCCTGTTGGAGCTGCGCGAGGAGAGCACGCGGCGCTACATTCCTCCGTACAGCATGGCTCTCATCCACACCGGTCTCGGCGAAAGAGAGCAGGCTTACGAATGGCTCACAAAGGCCGTCGAGCTGCGCGACATCAACGTCCTGTGGCTGGCTTCCAATCCCCGGTTCGACCTGCTGCGTGATGAGACGGATTTCAAAGAACTGCTCCGGCGCGGCGGCGTCCCGCAGGCGGCGGCCTGACTTATTTTCGATAACGCCTGTCCATGTCCGGGTTGTTGGACTACTGAGCCTGACCCCGTCGCAGGCTCCACAGTCCGCGCGCCGCAAGGATGACGGAGAAGAGCGTGCTCACGCCGAGCGCGATGAGCGTCCAGACGAAGAAGAAGCCTCCGTGAGAACCTGCGATGCGGCTCCCGGCTCCGACTCCCTTTCCCATCATGTGGATGACGGGGACGCCCATCCCCAGAAGCGACGCGATGAGGATGATGATGTATCCAGACCGCCGTCCGGCGAGCACCAGCGTTCCGTACAGCCAGACGACAAAGATGGGCACCGCAATGAGGTTTGAGACCCCTCCCTTCTCGAACCCGCGAACGATGTCGTCCGCCAGGTGAAACGTCAGGAAGAGAATCGAGAACAGAGACGTGATGGTTAACATCAGGTTATGTTTCAATGGACAGTCTCCTTTTTAAACCCGACGGCGATCCGGGAGCATGCGAACTTAAACTGAAATACGGATTCGTGTGCGAGAATGTTCGCGGCGGGAATCGCCGGGTCATCGTTGACAACGTGTCCTGACCCACTCCTCAGCCAGCAGCGAGAACGCTGCCATGTCTACATAGCGCCCCTGGTTGACTCCGGCGGCCCGGCGGATCCCCTCTTCCGTAAATCCGAGTCGCCGCGCAACGGCCACAGATTTCTCATTACCGACCTCCGCCTGCAAAGCTACACGATGCAAGCCGAGCGTTCCGAAAGCATAATCCAGCATGGCCGAGACGGCGCGCGTCACCAGGCCGCGCCCGACCGCACTCTCGCCCAGCCAGTAGCCGACCTCTGTCGCCAGAGTGCGCGCATCAACCGGAAAGAAGAGCACGCCGCCAACCAGCTCACCTTCAAGCCAGATGCCGACCCACGGCAATCCGTCTTCGACATAACGTGTAATTCCACGGCGCAGGAAAGCCTCTGCTTCTTCGATGCTCCTGATCTCGGCTCCCCACCTGAGCCACCTTCCGAGAAAAGCACGATTCTCATCGATGAATTTAAGAAACTCCACGGCATGCCGCGTTTCCAGAATTCTGAGTTCAGCGCCACCTTCAAGAGTATGCTTAAACAATCCTTAATTCCTCTCCGGTTGAATGAGTTGTTAGGTACGCGGCGTGATTAACTCAACGGTGAACCAGCGAGTTGTAATAACCTGTCATGCCGTTGAAGACGTACTGCACGGCCAGCGCCGCCAGGATGATTCCCAGCACGCGTGTGATGATGCCGACTTTGCTTTCCCCCATGCGCGCGTCACCTTGCAGGAATTTGAGAGCCATGTTGTCCGTGCTCCGCTATTCGATAATCTTCCCGAAATATAGGAACTCGGCGAACATTCTCCAACTCGGTTCGTTCTCCGGCTGATGGAAAGGCTTGTCGTCGAAATAGTCGAGCGCGGCATACAGGAATTCCCCAATCTCCGCATTCTTCCAATCGTGTGCACCATCGATCATGTACCGTTGAGGGTTCTCCCTCTCGATCCTTTGCGCGTCTTCGCGCTCCGCGGCCAAAGCCTCGACGAAGGCGATGAATGACTCGCGGTCTTGAACCTTATCCAGCAGCTCTTCCGGTTTCATACTCGATAAAGCCTAACGTATCGTAGACGTATGGCAAGCCGCCGGTGTATACGCCCATCGGGGCGCATTTGTTTTGATGCCTGCCGAATAGAGGAATGCTGTGAGGTCGTTAGCTGTTCAGAAGAGCTTCGCCGATCTCGGCCACTGTCTTCACCAGGAGCTCGAAATCCGAGCGACGGCTCCGGTGGTTGGTGTTGGCGACGCGGAGGGCGTAGCTCGTGCCGAGCAGGGTGCTCGAAGGGACTGCGACGCCGCTCTCCTGCACGCGAAGCAGAAGCTCTTCGTTCAGCTTGTTCAGCTCCGTCTCACTCAGTCCTGCGGCGCGGAAGCGGAAGCAGACGACGTTCAGCGAGACGGGCGCGAGCAGTTCCAGCCGCGCGTCAGCTTCGATCAGCTCGCGTAGGTATCCGGCCTGTCGCACGTTCTGCTCGATGAGCCTGCCGAACATCTCTGCCCCGTGCGTCTTGAGAGACATCCAGACCTTGAGCGCGCGAAAGCCGCGCGAGAGCTGAACGCCGAGTTCTGCGAGGTGAAGTCCCCCTGCGGCCGTGCCGCGTGCGGTGGGCTTGAGGTAGTTGGGCGTGAGCGAGAAGGCGGCGCGTTGCGCGCGCTCGTCGCGCACGAGAATGCAGCCGACTTCGTAAGGCAGGTACATCCACTTATGCAGGTCGAACGCGATGGAGTCCGCCTCTTCCATCCCGGCGACCAGATGTTTGAGCCCCGGCGCGAGGGCGGCGAGCGCGCCGAACGCCCCGTCGACGTGAAACCACAACTCTTCCTCGCGGCAGAAGGCAGCGAGCGCCGTCAGGTCGTCCAGCGCGCCTGTGTTGACCGTCCCGGCGTTGCCGATGACGCAGAACGGCTTGAAGCCCGCCGCGCGATCCGCTGCGACCGTGCGGCGCAGAGCCTCCAGCTCGATCTGATAATCCAGGTTGACTGGAATGCGTCTTAAAGACTCGTTGCCGAGGCCGAGGAGCTCGATGGCCTTCTGCGCACAGCTATGCGTCTCGGTCGAAGCATAAAGCACGAGCCGCTGCGCTGCTGCGTGCTGCAATCCGCGCTCGCGCACATCGAAACCGGCGCGTGCGTTGCGCGCCACCGTCAGCCCGACGAGGTTCGCCACCGTCCCGCCGCTGACCAGCAGGCCGCCGGACTCGCGCGGCATTCCCAGCAGCTCCGCCAGCCACTTGATGACCTGCATCTCGACGAGCGCCGCCGACTGATCGTAGCCGGAGACGTTCGCGTTCATGCCCGACGCGAGCATGTCTGCCAGCATTCCGAGCGGCGTCCCGGTGCCCTTGACCCAGCCCCAGAATCGCGGATGGATGTTGCCCGCCGGATAGGGCAGCACGTTGCGCTTGAACTCTTCGTAGACTTCCGCCGCATCCGTCGGGCCGAGCGGCAGAGCCTCGTCCAGCTGCTCCTTAATTTCCTGTGGCACAGGCTGCCACGCGGGGCGCGTCCGGACTGATGAGAGGTACGTGAACATGTCATCAACCATGCGGTGTCCGAGGGCGCGCAGCTC
>JAFBAJ010000621.1 GCA_019247865.1 Acidobacteriota bacterium | reverse complement strand
GACCCGAGGAGTTTTATCCAAAACAGCGGCAACGGCTCGGCTGCAGAGCTTGAGAGCCGTGCTGTCGTGCTTGAGAGTTTTCGCGTGCGCGTCGTGCCGCCGTCGTATTCCGGCCTGAGCGTGGAAGAGGTTGTGGGGGATGCGCCGGTGCGTGCGCTGCTTGGGTCTGAGATCGAGGTCGAGCTGGCGGCGACCGGCAAAGTCGAGCGCGCCGCGCTGAGCTTTGGCGGCGTGACGGGCCAGATGCGCGCGCTCGGCGAAGGCCGCTACAGCGGCTCCTTCATCGCACAGGCGAGCGGAGCCTTTGAAGCGCGTCTCCTCGCGGACGAGAATGCGCCTGCGCCCATCGTCCGCGCGGTGGAGGTCTACGCGGACGCCCCGCCCGAAGCGCACCTCACGGAGCCCGCGAGCGATCAGCTCCTGCGCGGCCTGCCCGCGAGCCCAGTCGCTGTGCGCTGGACTGCACGCGACGATCTGGGGCTGGCCGAGGTCACGCTCAAATACATCAAGAGTCGCGGCGAGGGCGACGCCGCGCAGTTCACGAACGGAGTCATCCCGCTTGGCAGCGTCGAGCGCGGGAGCGTGCGCGACTGGCGCGGAGGAGCTGCGCTCGATCTCGCTCGGCTCGGCATGCAGCCGGGCGACACGCTCGTCTACTGGCTCGAAGCGCGCGACCGCAATCCTGCTGCAAACGGCACAGGGCGCTCCGCGACCCTCGCCATCGCCATCACCGCGCCCGAACCCGTCAAGCTCAACCTCGGCGACCTCGGGCCGAACGAGATCGGCCGCTTTCTCCTGAGCCAGCGGATGATCATCATTCACACGGAGAAGCTGCACGGCGAGCGCGCGCGCCTCACGCGCGAAGAGCTGAACCGCCGCGCGCAGGGCATCGCCGCGGAGCAACGCGAGTTCAAAAATTCATTCAACGACTACATACGCATCGAGGGCGCGGGCGAGGAGCCGCAGAGCGCCAACAGCACTGCGCCGGAAAGTTTGGAGGAACAGGCGCAGGCCGCAGCAGAAGAGCGCACGGAGATACACATGCACGGCATCCCTGAGCCGCCGCAGGGCACGCCCAACAATGTGCGCGATATGATCTACGCGATTCGTGCGATGTGGGATGCGGAGGATGCTCTGTCGCTGATGGACACGGGCAAGGCTCTGACGTATGAGCGCGAGGCTCTGACGCGTTTGAAGCGCGCGCAGCTCGCGGTGCGTTATGTGCCGCCCATCGTCGCGCGCTCGAAACCGATTGACCTCAAGCGGCGTTACGCGGGCGAGCTGAACGAGATCAAGACCCGCCTGGAAAAGCTCTCGCGCCGAGCTGAAACGAAAGAGTCGGCGGCGCTCAAGGGCGCGCTGTCGGATGCATATGCCGCGCTGTCTGACTTGCAGGCGACGCTCGACGTGCCGGTCACTGCGCGCGCGAGCGCCGTGGCGCGTGCCAGAGAGCGTGCGCGTGCGGGCGCGGACAAGCTCCCGGCGGCGGGCGGCCAGCACATCGCCACCATCGCGGAAGCGGCCGGACAGCTCCGAGTCGTCGAAACGGAGCTGGCGAATCTGGAGCTCGGCGGCTCGTCCGAAGAGTATGCCGCGCGCGTCAGCAAATCTCTCTCGCTGCTGACACAGGCCGCGTCCAATCTCTTCGCCATCGCGGAGGCGACGACGCGCGCCACTTCAGGCGAAGCGAACACGCTGCTTCCGGCCGACGACGCGCGCGCCGCGGAATATTTCCGGCAACTGAACAGATAGCGTGTCGGTTTTCTCTGCGCGACCTCAGCGGCTCTCTGCGTCTCTGCGGTGAGATGAGGTTGGCAAGACTCAACGCAGAGACACAGAGGTCGCGCAGAGTAGGCGCAGAGAATTGAGTTTTGGATACTACTGAACACAGATGAGCGGCGCATACCTCTTCTTCATCAAGCTCAGCACGGACGGCGCGATCTGGCGCGCGGTCTTCGTCGCGCTCGTCGCGCTGATAGCGTTTGCGCTGACGCGTTACTGGCGCAGCCTGTCCGGGCACACACTGCGCACGCGCCTGGCGCTCGTCACGCTGCGTGCAGTCTCGCTGCTGCTCGTCGCCTCTGCGCTCGCGGGAGTCCGCGTCGAGTACGACTCGCAGAACTCCACGCGCGTGCTGATCTACAGAGGCGACGCGAGGGATAACAGGGAAGCTGTGCGCCAGTTGACCGCTTCGTTGAAAGCCAAAAATTTAGAGGCCGTCGAGACGGAAGGGCAGGGCTCTTATCTGGCCGCGATCCTGCTGACCGACGGCGCGTTGCGTGCGGCGGACGCGCGAGACGCGGTCGAGGGCGCGCATGCTGCTGCGGGCGGCTCAACGGTCTACGTCCTCGCCGCGTCGCAAACGGATGCCACTCCGAGTGTGGCTTTGGAGAGCGTCTCGGTGGTGAATCGTGTGACGCGCGGTGTGCCTTTCGTCGTGCGCTGCCAGCTTCATGCGCGCGGGATGCGTGGACGCGCGACGCTCTTAAAGCTCTCTGACGAAGCGCAGGTGCGCGCCTCTGCCGAAGCGCGCTGGACGAGCGATGATGAGCGGCAGTCGGTGACGCTCGAAGTCGTGCCCAAGACCGCCGGCTGGATCAATTACACGGCTCGTGCAGAAGCGGCTGCGTCCGAAGACGCTTCGACGCTCACGCGACCGTTCACGGTCTACGCTGAGGAGCGTCGCCAGCGCGTGCTCTTCTTTGAAGGCGAGCCGACGTGGGAGGCCAAGTTCGTCCGCCGCGCGCTCGAAGAGTCAGAGCTGTTCACAGTCGATTACTTCGCGCAGGTCAGCCGCGCCGCGATGGTCGGAGCAAAGGAGAACGCAGGCGAAAACACAGCGGCGGAAGAGTCCGCTCCGAAGAAGGATGAAGCGGCGAGCGGCTCGCCCGAAGCGAAGCTCCATGCGGCACTGGCGAGCGCGGCGCGGCTCAATGCTTACGACTGCATCATCGTCGGCGCGACGCCCGACGCGCTGCTCTCTGGCCCGGAGGCTGCGCGCATCTCCGAGTGGGTCGAGCGGCGCGGGGGCGGCCTCGTCGTGCTGGGCGGCAACAGCTTCGCCGGTTCCATCGTCGCGCCTAAGGGCAAGCTCACGCGCCTCCTGCCGATAGAGATCGACGCGAGCAGCTTTCGCACGGACTCGGACATGCCCTCGCAGGGCGCGCCGGTCGAAGCGGAGAAGACGCGCGGCGGCTCAGCCCTCACGCCGACCGCCGCCGGAGCTGGCGCGGCTCTGAGCGGATACCTGAACGCGTTGCAGGGACAGGAGCGAACGAGCCCGCTGTCCGGACAGGGCCTGCGTCTGAAAGCTTTGCGTGCGGGAGCCAGCGTGCTGGCCGTCGCGGGAGCGCCGGGCGCTGACGGCACGAGCGAGGCGGGCGCGCCTCTCATCGCGGCGACGCGAGCCGGAGCCGGGCGCACGCTCGTCTTCGCTCCGTCCGATTCGTGGCGGATACGCACGTCTGCTTCAGGCGAAGAGGCCGGGCAGGGAGGCGCGTTCGCGGCGCTCTGGGAAGGGCTCGCGTTGTGGGCCGCGTCCGGCGCACACGCGCCCGTCGAGATCGCCCTCGGCGAAATCTCGCCCGCCGCCGGAAGCGACGCGACCGCAGAGATACGCGTGCTCAATGAAAGCTATGCTCCGCTCAAGATCGAAAAGCTGAGCGCACGCTTGCAGCCGCTCATCGAAACCACGGATGAAGCTCAGACAGCAGAGCCTTCATCCATCGAACTCGCCTTCGCGCCGGACGCCAACGACCCGAGCATCTGGCGCGCGCATTTCATCGCGCCGCAGCCCGCGCGCTTCAATCTGCAAATCAAATACACTGCGGGCGGCATCAGCGGAACGGCGGAAAAATATTTCGCCACCGTTGCTCCGACAGCCCTTGAAGCGGGAGCTGCCTTCGACACTCTCCGCCGCGCCGCGCGCGAGACGGGCGGAGAGCTGTTCGCAGCTTCCGACGCAGAAGCTTTAACACGCAAACTGGACGCACAACCCCACACACGCCAGACCATCCGCCGCACATGGGACGCGCGCACCTTCTGGCCGCTCGCCCTCATCATCCCTTTGTTACTGTCCTGCGAGTGGCTGATTCAAAGAATCAGGTCCCAGGTCCCAGGTCCCAGGTCCCAGGTCAAAGACGGTTTTTGACCTGGGACTTGAGACTTGGGCCCTGGGACATCCTCCCGGCGAAGTTGAGGCGTCTAACGGTTCGTCATGCGTTTGAAGAGCAAGGGCTTTATCATTTTTTGTCTGGTTGGAATCATCGTCACGGCCACGCTGCTGGCTACTTCGTGCGGCGAAAAACGCACCGGGCGGACGAACGCCACGAGTGCGCCCGCCGACCCGCCCATCGCGCGCACGCTGCCGCCGCTCCCTTCGCGCCCGCTCTCCGAAAAATTGAAAGCGCTGCGCGCCGGAGCCATGCAGAAGGCTTCGACCCTGCGCGAGCTGCCCTGGCAGAGCGAGGTCGGGATGGCGGAGCTGTCCGGCTGGGAGTACGGCTCGCGCACGAGCGAGATGACGCAGGCGCTCGGCGGCGAAGAGCTGCGCGGCCTGAGCCGCCTTGCGGTCGCGGGCGGAGTCCTGCCCGCCGGGACAGATCTGGCCGCGCTGGCTTCGAGCTTCACGGCCGCCTCCGCGAGCGCGACCTATTCGCCGCTCGACAAACAGATTCTGCTCGTCGGCACACAGAGCGGCAGCTCGCTCCTCACGCACGAGTTCGTGCATGCCTTGCAGGATCAGCACTTCGATCTGCTCAAGCTGCTCGTCGTGCGGCCGTACAATTATGATCGGACGGAGGCAGTCTTCGCGCTCATCGAGGGCGATGCGATGAACGTCCAGCGGCGCGCCGAAGAGGGCGAGCAGGCTTACGCGCGCCGCACGCTCGAAGACATTTCGCGGCAGGAGAACGACCGCTTCGGCGCGTATCGCAGCGAGCTGGGCGCGCTCTTTCCGCCGCTCCTGACCGAGACCTTTATCTTTCGTTACCGCGACGGCGCGCGCTTCGTCGAGACGGTTCGCCGCAAGTCCGGCGAGCGCGGCATTGACGAGCTCTTTCGCCATCCGCCCGTTTCGAGCGAACAGATTCTCCATCCCGAAAAATATTTTCAGGGCGAAGGCGCGCGCGACGTGCAGCTCAACGAAGCCGCGTTCAATGAGCGCCAATGGCGCGCTGTGACTTCGACTTCGATGGGCGAGATCGGCGTGCGCGGCGTTCTGCTGGCGGGCGTGCCTGCGCGCGATGCAGCCCGCGCCGCCGCAGGCTGGGGCGGTGACCGCGCCTACCTCTTCGAGCGCGAAGGCGACGCGTCCCTCTTCGTCTGGAAATCCGCCTGGGACAAGCACACCGACGCGGAAGAGTTTTACAGGGCTTACAACGCCGCGCAGGATCGTCGCAAGAGCGCGCAGGCCACGACCAACGGCGAGTCGCAGATGCTCTGGCGCGAAGACGGCCACGCGACGCTCGTCTATCTCAACGGCGACACCGTCATCATCCTTCGCGGCGCGGAAGCAGACCTCAACACAGCGCTCGAAGCGGCTCTACGATAAGAAAAGTTTAGCCACAGAGACACAGAGACACAGAGGTTAAGACTATTTATTTTCTCTGTGTCTCTGTGTCTCTGTGGCTAACTGTTTTTAGCGGCCCTTCGCGGGCTCGCTTCTTTGGAGTTTGAAAAGGAGCCAGTCGCCGATGGTCTTGATGACATCGTCGCCGATGCGGCTCGTCTCAAGGGAAGCGTACTCGCTCTCGTCACCCGTGGTGGCGGGCAGGAAGAGATGGTTGAGGCCGGGAAAGATTCGCAACGTCACGTCCGCGTTGCCGGCTTCTCGCGCAGCCTTCGCCAGCAGCTCCGCCTGATCCGCCGTCACCTGCCGGTCGATTGCGCCCTGCACGATCAGTATCGGCTGGTGCACCTTGCGAATCGTCTGGATCGGATCGTAGGTCATAAAAGCTTTCGTCCAGGGATAATGAAAGAGCGACGGCAGCCTGGAGGTGTCGCCGCCTTCGATGACCGTGCGGATAATGCGCTCGTTCTCCGCGCGCGCTTTGGCCTTCTCTTCATCCGACAACGCTGCGTTCAGTTCGAGCGGGCGATTCATCTGGTAGAGCAGGACTTCGTCACCGCGCTTGCCGGTTCCGGCGAGGAGCGCGATGGCCGCGAGTTGCGGGTCGCTCGCCGCGACGAGCGGAGCGATGATGCCGCCCTCGCTGTGGCCGACGATGGCGATGCGTTTCGGATCCAGCTCGCGCCGCGTGCGCAGGTATGCGATCTGCGCGCGCACGTCGTCCGCGAAGTCGAAGGTGGTCGCCCTTTCGAGCGTCTCGAAGCCCGTCGAGTCGCCGACGCCGCGATCATCCACACGCAGGACTGCGATGCCGCGCGCGGCTAAATGCTCCGCGATCTGGCGAAAGATTTTGTACTCCCGAAGGTTCGGATACGGCACCGGTTCGTCGCGGGTCTGCTGGCCTGAGCCGGTGCTGGTGACGACGACCGGAAAGGGACGCGCGCCGCTCCTGGGCAGGAGGAGCGTCCCGGCGAGCTGGTAATCCCTGACCTTGATCTTCACCTCTTCGGCCGTGAAGGGCGCGTCCGGCGGCGCGCTGTAATCCGGCTTCAACTCTTTCATCGTCGAGGCGAGCGCGGCCTGCAAAGGTTCTGCGAAGCTGGCGTACTCTTCGCGCACGGCGACGTATTTCTGCTTGGGCAGCGAGATGGCCGCGAGGCGTCCCTGCGCGTCCGCCCACAGGATGAGCGTCGCCTGTCCGAGTTGCAGCGTGTAACGGTCGAACGCGCTGGGCTTAGGCGCAGCGACCGCGCCCGCGGGCTGCACCGCATCGCGCGCCGTGCGCTCCATGTTGACCGAGAGGTTTGGAAAAAGCTTGATGCTCTGCACGCCGCCGCGCGAGGTGTCGTACTGCGCCGCGACGAAAGTCATCGGGTACTGCACGTTATTCATGATGAAGGCCGCGCCCTTCTCATAGAGCATCTCCTGCGCGCCCTCTTTCGTCCTGATGGTCGCTTTCCCGTCCGCGAACGTGATGGTCTGATCAACTGGGCTGCCCATCATCGTCCCCTTCGAGGTGAACTTAGTCGGGCTCGCGGCCTTGTCCAGCTCCATCGTCGTCTCGACCTCGATTGACGCGCCCGGCAGCTTGGCACTGGTCTGCCCGCTCGCGGCATAGCCGCCGCCCGCGACGCACTTGATCTCAAAGGTCTCGCGCCCGACGGGCGTCCCCGCAATGCTGGTCAGAAAAACTCCCTTGCCGCACAGCGCCGTGGAGAGCAGGGGAGCGGCCGGAGGTAATTGCGTCTTGTTGCCTTGCTGCGCCAACAGGAGCGTGTGCAACAGGAAGGTCAGAATAACTGTGAGCATCAGTGAACGCATAAGATTCTCCGTTTAGAGACCCATCAGAGCCCAGACGACGAGCAGCGGCACGCCTGACAGAAACGCGAGGCGCAGGAGGATGCCTTTGCCCGCGAAGTTGTAGGTGTAGCCGAGCCCGTCTCGTTTCTCGACGATCAACGCAGGGTCGTCCGGGTTGTAATAGAAGAGGCCGCCGCTCGTCCACTTTTCGGCTTCGGACTCGCGCTCGACGTTGGAATTTCCCGTCGCCGCTTCCAGCTCGTTGTTGATCGCCATGAAGCGATAGAGGTAATAGAAGCTCATCACGAGCAGCGCCCCGACGCACGGCCAGATCAGAAGATTGGCGACCGGCAG
>JAFBAJ010000616.1 GCA_019247865.1 Acidobacteriota bacterium | reverse complement strand
ACGGATCCTGCCGTTGCATCTGGAAGGGATTGACGTGGATGTGAAAGACGTGCGGCAGCGGCGGAATGGCATTGCCCGGAGGCTGGATGCCGGGCGGGTCGCCGATGGTCACGAGGTTCCACATGTCTATCGCGCCGAGCTGGAGATAGCGCACGTGCGTCGGGTTGAAGGCCGCGTAGTTGATCTGGAAATAGTTGCGCCCGTCTGTATTTGAATCGACGGCGCTGCCGAGTTTGAAGACGGCCTCCTGCACGCCGTCCGCTGTCTCGTAGAGCTTGACGCCGGGAAACGGATTGAGCTTTGCGATCTCGTCGCTCGTCGGGAGCTTCATCTCCAGACGCGGGCCGTCGATGTCGATGTAGGCGAGCACGTCTTCCTCTTCCTGCGTGCCGCGCAGGCCGACGCCGAGCTTGGTGGTCAGGGAGGAAGCGTCGATCAATTCATAACGTCCACGGGCCAGAGGAGCCTGCACCAGTGCGTCGCTCCGGTAGCCCGGCTCCAGGTCTATCGGCTGGTTCGGCAGCCACGTGTCCATCTTGCTCAGATAGATGCCGTCGAGCGCGATCTCATTGAACGCGATGCCCTCGCTTTTGCTGCCCTGTTTGCGTATCTGCAGGAAGATGGATTCGCGGAAGGCCGCATCGATCATCCTCCAGCGCTGCACCTCGCCGGGCTGCATCTTGATGATGGGCACGATCTGCCCGTTAATCGTCGTGCGGCGCAGCGAGCCGTTCCAGGTACAGCTCGGCAGATTCTGCTGGCAGGGCGTGGGCTGCGGAGCGGGCGGCGGCGAGTCCGGGAAGAACGAAGTGATGTCCTGCGCCTTGCCCTGCGCATCATAGAGAATGGTTTCAAAGACCAACACCTTCTCGTGCTTGTTAGCTTCGCGGAGCGTGGCCGGGATCTTCGCCGGATCGTCTTCGATGATGAGCGCGCCGGCCATCCCGCTCCCGACCTGTATGGCCGTCGAGCCGTGCGCGTGCGCGTGATACCAGAAAGCGCCGGACGGATGATTGGCCGGCAGCTTGATCTCGTAAGGGAGCTGCGTCTGCGGCGGGATCGCGAGCAGCACATTGTCGCTGTTGCCGACCGGCGAGACGTGTAGCCCGTGCGTGTGCAGGTTCGTCGTGTTAAAGCTGTGCGGCTGCGTATTGATAAAAGCGTTGCTGGCTTCCTGGTTGACCTGCGCGGCGGCTTCGTCCGGCGTTTCGACGGGCAGTTGATTGTCGAGCAGGATGTTCAGCACATCGCCCGGCTTGACGCGCAGGGTCGGGCCGACGAGCTGACCGTTATAGGTGCGCAGCGTTACTCCGCAACCGCCGATCATGGTCGTCTTAGGGTCCGTGTACTTGACCGCCAGAGTGGTTTGCAGGCGGCCCTGCACGGAGCGTATCTCCGGCGGATTCTGAAAAGGCTTGTTACCGTATTTCACCGGATCGATCGGGACGAACGGGCATGGCGTAGGCGCTGGCGTGGGCGTCGGGGTTTGCTTCGCGATGGCGGGCAGAGCCGGTTGCTTCGCGGCGGCGGCGGAGGTCTTCTGCCCGATCCGTAAACACAGCACGGCGAGCGCCAGTAAGGCCAGAAACGTTAACGCGATCAGGTGAGTGCGTCTTTTCATCTCAATCTCCTTTTAGCATGCAGAAGTTGACTGTCGCTCCGGGCTGCACTATTCGATCATCGCCTCGGACTCGAAGCGCTGTGGGCAGTGCTCTCTTCCGTTCGAGATGCCGTTGCGAGCTGGGTTGCGGCCTGCTTGTAGTGTGGGCGAAATCAATCCAAGATGGATCAAAAAGAGTAAAGAGTTGATTTCGTGAGCCGGACGATATTCCGGCAAGGCAGAGAAGTCAAGGAATTTTTAGGTAGTGGGTCAGTTTGAAAACTCAAACAAAAGAATCTCACGCAAAGGCGCAAAGACGCAAAGAAAACAATTTGTCTTCCTTTGCGTCTTTGCGCCTTTGCGTGAAATTGTTTTTGAAACTGACCCACTACCCCCAGGTCCGTTCTATTGATGAACCAGCCGCGCTGACGCGCTGTCTTCGTGCTCAAAGCCGTCGTCGTGCGCGCTCGCTTCGGGTAAGACCCAGGTCTCGCCGACTTCGCCGAGGGCGATGCGCCAGCCGTCGTCTCCGGCGGCGGCGCGCAGGCGTTCAATCGGCTCCATCAACGGCTCGCGGCTCAGGCGAAAGGTCTGGTGATGCATCGGCAGAATGTAGGTCGCGCCCATCTCGCGCCGCATCGCCCAGGACTGTTCGGGATTGGCATGAGCGTAGACGTACGGGTTATAAGCCCCGATGGGCAGCATCGCCAGATCGACTTTGACGCGCGAGCGGAGACGCGCGAAAGCCTTCGTGTACGCAGTGTCGCCGCCGAAGACCAGCGCGCGCCCGTTCTTGCTCAGCAGGAACCCGCCGTAGCCCCTGTGGCTGTCCGTTAATTTCCGCGCGCCCCAGTGATTGACTTCGAGCGATTCGATACGCACGCCGCCGACCTCGACCGCTTCGCCCCACGCGAGCGCGCTCCGCTCTTGAAAGCGGCGCACGAGGTCCCCGTTGTGTTGCTGAACGACGGCGTGTGTGCGGCGCGGCAGTCGTTTGAGCGTCCCCAGGTCACAGTGATCCATGTGCGCGTGCGAGATGAGCACGCCGTCGAGCGGCGGCAGTTCTTTGATCGAAAGCGCGGGCTGCACCAGGCGGCGCGGCCCAAAGGTCATCCCCGCGACCGTCACGCCGACGTGCGGGCGCAGCGCCGGATCCGTC
The DNA here is from genome assembly GCA_019247865.1 of Acidobacteriota bacterium. Lineage (GTDB taxonomy): Bacteria > Acidobacteriota > Blastocatellia > Pyrinomonadales > Pyrinomonadaceae > JACMLC01. The sequence goes on along the minus strand of JAFBAJ010000616.1, from coordinate 3,087 downwards.
AAAAGCCATGTCCCGTAGAAATTGATGAGCACGCTTGCATGTCCGAGCCAGGCTAACGTCAGCGCATCGTCGCTCCAGGTCGCGGGCGACGGATGATGCTTCGCCGCCGGGATGGGCGTGCGCGATTCCTCCCAGCGCTGCGCCAGAAAGCGGCGGCCATGCAGGCGCGCGAACTTGCTGTATGTCTTAAAACTCTCAGGAATGATTGCCATAGGCCATTTAGATGCCGTGCCCTCCCGCCGGTTTGCTTAACAAAAGTTCACGAAAGAATCTCCCGCCAAGGCGCTGGTGACGCAAAGGAAAAGCTTAACTGTTTTCTTTGCGTCTTTGCGCCTTTGCGTGAGATTATCTGGCGGCGTCTGCAAACAATTTCCACACACCTTTTTGGAGGATTCGATGCGCTTAACAATCCAGCTTTCGCTCGTCCTGACGAGCCTGCTTTTGTCGCTGCTGCCTCTGACCGCGAGGGCGCAGGGCGCGACGGATGAGGCCGAGGCCAGAGCCCTGCACGACCTGTTCAAGACCGAGTGGGAATACCAGATGGAGCAGAACCCGACGTTCGCCTCCTCCCTCGGAGACCGCCGCTGGAATGATCGCTGGGACGATGCGAGCATGACCGCCATCGAGCGGCGGCAGCAGCATCGCACGCAGCTCCTCGCGCAGCTCGAAAAGATCAGCCGGCCAAAGCTCTCGCCCGCAGACCAGCTCAATTACGATCTCTTTCACAGAGACCTACAGGAGAGCATCGAGGGATACAAGTTCCGCACCTACCTGCTGCCGGTCAACCAGCGCGGCGGCATCCAGACGGCCGACGAGCTGGCCGAGCTGTTGCGCTTTCAGACCGTCAAGGACTACGAAGACTGGATCGCGCGGCTCAACGCCATGCCGGGCTACATGACGCAGACCATCGCGCTCATGAACGAAGGGATGAAGGCGCACATGATGTGGCCTAAGGTCGTGATGAGCCGCGTCACAGCGCAGATCGACAAGCAGGTCGTGGACAAGCCCGAAGAGAGCCCGTTCTACAAACCCTTCAAAGAATTTCCCGACTCGATTCCGGCGAGCGAGCAGGCACGGCTCACGGCCGCCGCGCGCGAAGCTATCTCGAAGAACGTCATCCCGGCCTACAGGCAGTTCAGGAAATTTTATGTGGACGAATACCTGCCCGCCTCCTTCGATCAGGTCGGCGTGTGGCAGATGCCGCAGGGCGCGGAGATGTACGCCTTCGACGCGCGCTCGTACACGACGACCAACATGACGCCCGAAGAGATACATCAGAAGGGGCTCAGCGAAGTCGCGCGCATCCGCGCAGAGATGCAGGCCATCATGACGAAGGTCGGTTTTCAGGGCACGCTCAGGGAATTTTTCCAGAAGCTCAGAACCGATCCGCAGTTCTACTACAAGACGCCCGAAGAGCTGCTCAACGCCTATCGCGCGCTCTCGAAGCGCATCGACCCGAACCTCGTCAAAGTCTTCAGGACACTGCCGCGCATGCCTTACGGCGTGACGCCCATCGCCGACAAGATCGCGCCCGACACGACGACCGCCTACTACAACCAGCCGGCGGCCGACGGCTCGCGGCCGGGCCTCTATTACGTCAACCTCTACAAGCCGGAGACGCGGCCCAAGTACGAGATGATGGCGCTCTCGCTCCACGAATCCGTGCCGGGGCATCACCTTCAAATCGCGCTCGCGCAGGAATTGGGAGAGCTTCCGAACTTTCGTCGCTACGGCGGCTACACGGCCTTCGTCGAGGGCTGGGGCCTCTACGCCGAATCGCTCGGCGACGAGATGGGTTTATATGACGACCCCTACTCGAAGTTCGGCCAGTTGACCTACGAGATGTGGCGTGCCGTGCGTCTGGTCGTGGACACGGGCATGCACTACATGAAATGGGACCGGCAGAAAGCGATCGATTATTTTCTCGATAACGCGGCCAAGACCGAGCAGGACATCGTCAACGAGATCGACCGCTACATCACAGACCCCGGACAGGCGCTGGCCTACAAGATCGGCGAGCTCAAGATCAAAGAGCTGCGCGCACGCGCGACCCGCGAGCTTGGACCGAGCTTCGATGTCCGCGAGTTCCACGACGCAGTCCTCCTCTCCGGAGCCGTCCCCCTCGACGTCCTCGAACGCAACGTGGACGCGTGGATCGCGAAGAAAAAGCAGGGCACCAACGCTTCAAAATAAGATTAACCCTTTGCGAGCTTGAGTCTTTCTTTATTGGCGTCTTTGCGAGAACCATCAACGTTTCACGCCAAGGCGCAAACAAAGAAAGACTCAAGCTCGCAAAGGGCTGACTATCGAATGACCGGGATTGAAGAAAAGATAGCCTTTCTGCCAGACCTGATTTACGCGGGCGGGCGGTTTGAGCGTGGGCGGGCGCTGGTGTGCGACGCGGCGGGAAGAATTCTGCGTGTGGCGGCGGCGGATGAGATTGACTGCGAGGTCGTCCCGCTCAAAAACCGCGCGCTCCTGCCGGGGATGGTCAATGGGCATTCGCATGCTTTCCAGCGTGTGATACGCGGGCGGACGGAGCATCGCTCGCGGGCCTCTGCGGACTCTTTCTGGACGTGGCGCGAGCTGATGTATAGCGCGGCGATGCGGCTTGAGCCGGAGGACATTTACGATGCCTCGCGGATGGCTTTTCTGGAGATGGCGCTCGGCGGCATCACTGCCGTCGGAGAGTTCCATTACCTGCACAGAGACGCCGCCGGACGTGCTTATGACGATCCGAACCTGTTGGCGAAAGAGGTCATTCGCGCGGCGCGTGATGTCGGCGTGCGGATAGCCCTCCTGCGTGTGGCCTACGCGCGTGCGGGTTACCGGAAAGAGCCGGACGAGCGGCAGCGTCGTTTCATCGAGCCGGACGCCGCGACCTACCTGCGGAATGTGGAAAAGTTAAAAGAGGAGCTGACACGTGATGACGCGTGGACGGGGCTCGCGCCGCACAGCGTCCGCGCGGTGCCGCTCGATTACCTGCGCGAAGTGGTCGCGTACGCCGACCGCCTGAATCTTCCGGTGCACATGCACGTCGCAGAGCAGCCCGCCGAGAACGCTGCCTGCGTGTCGGAGCACGGACGC
>JAFBAJ010000541.1 GCA_019247865.1 Acidobacteriota bacterium | reverse complement strand
GGCCTTACCGCCAGATGCTGATCCGCCTCTTCAATGATCTGGAGCATGACGGCGCTGCGATCAACATCAAGAATATGCTCAGCAAGTATTTCTTCTACTGCCTGAACAACAGCGCCGATTATCTGCTGGCGGGCTATTCGTTTGACCTCTGCGTGTGTGATCTGACGCGGGTCTCGACCACGAAGGAGGCGCTGCAAGAGCTGTCTCGCGCGCTGACCGAGGGGCTGGCCGATCCGACGACCGGCGACCCCGATCCGATGGCGTACAACTTCATTCACCTCGCGCACCTGAAATCGCAGAGCTATTACCAGGAGAGCTACACGGACCTCTTCGACTTCTGTTTCTGCCTCGATCAGAACTGCAGGCAGTTGACGGATGCGGGCGGGACGCTCAGCGACAGGATGCAGGCCATTCAGACGGCCAGCACGGCGATGATGGCGCTCCTGGAGAACGAGTATGAGTCAGGCGGAGAGAGATTTATCCTGCACGCCGGATTCGCCGGGCCGGAGTGCCAGTATTCGCACGGCTTGTCCGTCTATTTCCCGTGGACTGAACCGGACTCGGACAATCCGCTCTGGTCGAGAGAGACCGCCGTCGGCCGGATCGTCGGACAGTATGAGCAGTACAAGTTTGAAGAGACAGGCTGGCGCACATTCCTGCAAACCTATTTTGACCAGACCAGACGCGATTCGCGGAAGACCGAGAATCGTGAGAGCGCGCTCGGTCGCAGACCGGCGGAGGTGCAGGACGCAGAGGCCGCTTTGCTCGAAGATATCGCGAGCCTCGTCTTCAACGAGGAAGGTCAGTTGAGCCGGAACAAGGCGACCGGAGAGGTCCTGAAGCTGAGCCCGATGGACGGCATCGGCAGCGGCGACGATTGCGTCTGTCCGACGATCAAGAATTATCCGCGCGACACGCGTGACCGCCGCGTGAAAGGCAAACAGGCTGTGGACGAAGAGAAGAAGCTGATTCCCCTCAGCCCGGACTTGCTGAGCGGCGCTCAGTAGGCGGACGGCTCAGACGAAAATGCAGAGTCTTCGACGCCCACGATTTCGGCTGAGAGAGCGCCGCATCGCTGCGTGCAGGCCGCGCCGCGCACGCCTGCTCGCAGTGCTGCTCGCGCTCGTACTGTGCGCGGGCCCGGCGGGCGCAGACGAGCGCGCCTCAACGGACCCCGCGCGTCAGGCCGAAGAGTTGCTCGCGCTCAGCCAGCAACAGACTTACAAGGATCACGTCCTCGCGCTCAAGACCGCGCAGGACGCTCTCGCGCTCTGGGAAAGCGCGAATGATCGGGACGGCATCGCACGCGCCTTGACACAGATCGCCGAATGCTACGTTGCCCAGAGCGCTTTGCCCGACGCGATTCTGAATTATCAGAAAGCGCTGCAGCTCTGGCGCGACCTGCACAACTCCGATAAAGAGGCCGAGATCCTGATTAACCTGGGTTTCGTTGATGCGCGCAAAGGCGAGTGGCAAAGCTCCGTCTCTTTTCTGACTCAGGCGCAGGACTTGGTCGGGGAAAAAAAAGAGCCGCTCCGAATGGCCCAGATTGCGGGCGGACTGGGGTACATCTTCGACGAGAGCGGGATGCCGGAGAACGGGCTCATTCAATTCCAGCGGGCGTTGGAATATTTTCGCCAGGCGCCACTTCCGCGCGGCGTCACGCTGACGAACATCTCGCTGGGCATGACCCATTCGCTGCTCAGGAATTACCCAGAAGCCGTCGCGCACCTGCAAGAAGCTCTGGCGAGCGTTGAGCCTGAGAGCCTGGACGCGGCCTCCTGCTACTTAAATCTGGGCAAGGTTTATAGCTTGACCGGCGAAGACGCCGCCGCCCTACAGCAACTGCAGGCCGCCCTGCCCATTTACACGAAAGCCCACAACCCGAAAGAGGCTGCGCAGGTGCTCGCGCTGATGGGACAAATCTATGAGAAACAGGGAGAGCCAGAACCTGCGCGCCGGTACTACTCGCAAGCTCTGGATGAATTCAACAAGCTGACCGACCGCATCAATCAAGCCGCCGTCTCGTACGCGCTCGGGCGCATGGAGCTGAAGCGTGAAAACTACGACGCGGCGGAAAATTATTTGCGGCAGTCCATCGAGCTCACCGAAAACCTGCGCCGCGCCTCCGCGAGCAGCGACCTCACGGCGGCCTTCTCCGCCACCATCTACGAGCGTTATGAAGGATACATCGCGTGCCTGATGTCCAGGCATCAGCGGCAGCCGGGCGCTGGACTTGATGTGCGCGCCTTCGAGACGAGCGAGCTGGCGCGTGCGCGTTCTCTGGCAGAGCTGCTGCGCACCGCCGACGCCAACCTCAGCAACGGGCTCGACCCGCAGTTGGCGGCGCAGGAAAAATCGCTTCGCCAGTCGCTCCGTGTGAAAGAGGATGCACGGATCGCGCTCCTCAGCAAAGCGGAGTATCCGCCAGAGGAACTGGCCGCGCTGGACGCAGAAGTGGCGCAGCTCGAAGCTCAATACAGGCAGGTCAGCGAAAACATACGCGCGCGGTATCCGGCCTACGAACAGATCACGCATCCGGCCGCGTGGGACTTGCGGCGCATACAGGAGCAGGTCATCGCGGACGACCAGACGTTGCTGCTCGAATACAGTCTCGGCGCGGAGCAGAGCTACGTCTGGGCCGTGACGCGTGACGGCCTCAGGAGCTATGAGCTGGGCTCAGAGGAGCGGATCATCGCGGCGGCGCAGAGAGCTTATCAGCTCCTCTCCCAAAAACCTGTGCCGGGTGCGCCGGACGAAGTGACACCGGCTTTGCAGGAGCTGAGCCGTTTGATCCTCGCGCCGGTCGCGGCCGAATTGAACAGGCCGCGCATCATCATCGTGGCCGACCGCGCGCTCAACTACATTCCGTTCCAGCTCCTGCCCGCGCCGACGGAGGCGAAGGAGCCGCTCCTTTCGAACTACGAGATCATCAACGCTCCTTCGGCCACCATCCTCGGCGAGCTGCGGCAGGAGGCGGCTGAGCGCGGGCGGAACGCGAAGACCCTGGCGGCCTTCGGCGCTCCGGTCTTTGCCTCCAATTATGCCGCCGTCACAGGCTCCAAAGAGAGCGTCGAGCTGGCCTCCGTGCAGAGACCAGAGAACGAGCAGTTGCACCAGGCTTTGCGCGACATCGAGCTGAACGGAGATGCTTTCGATCCTTCCGTCATCCAGCCGCTCTTTTATGCTCCGCAGGAGCTGAGCGATCTGCGCCGGATGGTTGATGCGAAGGACGCGTTGGTGGCGTCAGAGTTCGATGCCACGCGAGAGCGTTTGCAGACGACAGACCTCACGCAGTACGCGATTCTCCATTTCGCGACGCATGGCCTGCTCGATCCGAAACGGCCGGAAAGGTCCGGCCTCGTGCTCTCGACCGTGGATCGTGAAGGGCACGCGCAGAACGGCTTCGTCGGGCTCCGGGATATTTACGGATTGCGCGCGCCGGTGCGGCTCGTCGTGCTGAGCGCGTGTCAGACGGGCCTCGGCAAAGACGTGCGCGGCGAAGGTCTGCTCGGACTCACGCGCGG
>JAFBAJ010000500.1 GCA_019247865.1 Acidobacteriota bacterium | reverse complement strand
CTTGAGCAGTTCGGGCGGAGCTTCCGAATGCGTGCCCCACTCGACCTTGAGCTTCAAGAGATGCGGGGCGATGCGTCCCTTCTTGCCCTCGTCCCGCACGCGCTCGTCGATCAGGCTCTTCATCCGCACGATGAGCTTGGTCGTCGTGAACTCGGCCTGCGTCGCGGTCTTGCGCCCGAGACCTCTGTCGACGGCATCGCCGACGCCTTCGAGGACGCGCTTCAAGAGCCTCTCGGGCAATGCCTCTTCACGTTTCTTGGGAGGTTTCTGTTCGTCCATGTCTAGCTATTACGACCCGCGCCGGAGCGGGGTTCGCTCGCCTTTCGTCATCGGCCGCCCGAAAAAGCTGGGAGAAAAAAGATTGCACTGCATTCTAGCCGAAACGAGGCTGAAGAGAGAAGAGGGAAAGCAGTGGTCGGTAGTCAGTGGTCAGTGGTCAGCCGGTTGTTTTTACTGGCTACTGACTACTGACGCCTGACCCCTGCTCTTTGCCGCGCCGCCTCGTAGAGGATGATCGCGGCGGCGACGGCGACGTTGAGGCTCTCGACGGGCGGGCGCATCGGAATCAGCAGGGCTTCGTCGGCCTGTGCGATTTCGTCCGCGCTGAGGCCGTGCGCCTCCGAGCCGAGGACAAGCGCGCGCGGCTCTGTCCAGTCGATCTCCGTGTGCGCGCGCGTGGCGCGAAGATCGGCGCAGACCGTGCGCAGGCCGCGCTCGCGGCACCACTCGATGCTTTGTTCAAAGCTTGCGCCCGCCCAGACGGGCAGACGAAAGCTCGAACCCATCGCGCCGCGCAGGGCTTTAGGAGAGAAGAGATCGGTCGTTCCAACGGTCGTGATGATGCCGCTCGCGCCCGCCGCTTCGGCCGTGCGGACGATGGCCCCCGCGTTCGACGGATTGTTGAGGCGGTGCAGGATCACGATGAGCGCCGCGCCTGACAGGGCTTCATCAAGCACGCTCGCGTCCGTCTCCGGCCTCTCGGCGATGACAACGATGCCCTGCGGAGTTTTCGTATCGGAGAGAGAAGCGAAGACCTTCTCGCTGACGCAGAGGAGACGCGCGCCCTCTCGCTTCAGCTCCGAGAGCAGACGCGCCCCGCGCTCTTCGCGTGAAAAGTCTTCCGTCCGAATCACATCCCTGATGTGCAGGCGCGCCCGCGCGGCCTCTTCGCAGAGCCGCACGCCTTCGATGAAAATCTCACCGTCGGCCTTGCCGTCGCGAACCCTACGCGCGCGCCGCACGCCTTCATTGTCGCGACTGGTAATCACGCTCTCGTTCATCAAACCCTCTCGCCCGCGTCGCTCAAGTCCAGCTCTGCCCAGACCGGCCAGTGATCCGAGACGCCCAGGCCACGCGCCACGCCGCAACGCGCGACGCCCACGCCGCGCACGAAGATCCAGTCCGTGTGCAGGCGTATCAGCCCGGCGCGCCAGGTCGCCTCGCCGTCCTTGAATGGAGTCGCGTAGCCGTGCGATTCGAGCAGCCCGCGCATGCGTACGCGCGACTCTGAGGTCAGGGTGTTAAAGTCGCCGAAGAGCACGGTCGGGCCGGACGCATTCAGCGCGCGCGCGATGATGGCCGCGTGCTGGTCGAGCTGTTCGTCCGTGCCCGCGTGCGGGTCTATGTGCGCGTTGAAGAGATGGAGCCGCTGCTCGCCGACCTGCACGACTGTTTCCAGCGCGAGGCGCGGTCGCCAGGCGCATTCCGTCCACGGCAGCTCCAGTCGCGCGGCCCTCTCAAAAGGAAAAGCGCTCAGCACGGCCAGTCCAGTCTCGCCGCTCTCGTCCGGCGCGAGATGCTCTTCAAAGTCCAGATACCATTTGTTCGATTTCGCAGTCTCCCCACGCGGTAGGTTGAGTGCAGCATGCGCGTAATGCATCTCAAGCGCACGCGCCAGCTCGCGCGCGACGTGTATTCCGCCCGCGCGCGCCGTCTGCTTGTCCGCTTCCTGCAACGCCAGCACGTCAACGCGCGGCATCCTCAAGCCATCCGAGAGCGCGCGTGCGGCCCGCGCGATGTGACGCGAGACGAGGCGCGGCCTGCGTCCGGGCATCTTGCAGCCGAGACGGCGCAGCAGGCTGCCGGTGATGAGAAAAGAGCCGACCGCGTAGCGTATGTTATAGGTTGCGACGATGAGTTTCGTGGCGGCGCGGCGAGGAATCTGCGGAGCGAAGCTGCCGCGCTCAAGCTCCGCGCGGCCCGTGCTTTCAAAGCTCACAGATGCCTGATCGAGTGTCGCCATCGCAGGCATTATCTTTACGCTAAAACAGAGATATTGCAAAATGCCTGCATGGAAAATCTATCCGAACGGTCGGCGGAGCGCGGTATCATAGCTCTCGTGGAAGACATGTTCTTCGCGGCCAAGATACGCGGGACGGCCGAAGCTCTCGGCGTCAAACTGCATCTCGCGCGGAGCGTGGAAGCAGCGCTGAAGCTGGCGCGTGAACATCACCCCACGCTCATCATCGCAGACCTACACGCGGGCGACCCCTTCACGCTGGCCGAAGCGCTCAAAGCGGACGACAGCCTGCGTGCGATCCCGCTGCTCGGCTTCTTCTCGCACGTCCACACAGCCCTCCAGCAACAGGCCGCGCAGGCGGGCTTCGACCGCGTCCTGCCCCGCTCGGCCTTCAGCAAGAACCTGCCGCAAATTTTGGAAGGGAATTATTAGCCACAGAGGACACAGAGAGCACAGAGAAATGGAGCATTAAAATCCTCTGTGCTCTCTGTGTCCTCTGTGGCTGAATTTTTAGAGCGATCTCAGAAAAATCAAGACCTGATTGCGCTGCGTCGGTTCCAGCGCCTGATAGTTGCTGATGACCGTGGTGGCTTCGCCAGCGTGGCGCATGATGGCGTCGCTGACGGTCGTGCTCAGGCCGTCGTGCATCAGTCTGGGGCGCGTGCGCAGTCCCCAGAGCGGCGCTGTGCGCAGCTTGGTTCTGGTGGAAAACCCGCCGTTCTGCACGATGCCGTCGCCCGTGCCGACATCATGCAGCAGAAAATCTCCGAACGGATGAATGATCTTGCTGCCGAGCCATTTGTTGACGATGAAGGTGCCGCCGTTGAGGGCTGAACCGACCGGAGCAGTCGTGATCGAAGTGACGTGACAGATGCTGCAACCGACCTGATTGAAAAAAGCTGCGCCAGCCTGTGCGTTCGGAGTGGCGGCCAGAGCCGCGTCGCGCGGCGGCGCTTTGGTGGAACGCATAAAGCGCGCGAAGAAGGCCAGGTCATCGCCGTCGTCTTCGGGGTCTGCCACGTAATCGTATTCCATGACGGGCATGCCGTTTGAAGTATTCTCGTCCGGCATGTACGGGCTGGTGATGCCCATCTCGTTAAGGTAAGCGTCGGCGGCGAAGGAGACGAGGCTCGCATGCTGGTCTTTCCAGCCGAAGCGCCCGACTCTCATCCCTCCCGTTTCCAGCATCGGCACCATGATGTACTGACCGGCGATCTGGCCGCCGGATTGACCCGGCTGCGCGTTGGCGATGGCGATCAAAGTATTGTCGTCAATCGCTTCGACGTAACCGTCGCCGAGCACGCTCGTCGTGGCGCGGAAAGTTCGCACCTCATTGCCGCCCATGATGTATTCCTGTATGTCTGCGTTGGTCGAGCGGTCGTTGATGAGCGAGCCGCCCGGATGCTCCGTGAAGGTCGCGCCGTCGAAATGGCCTGCGCGCAGTTCTGTGATCTGGCTGCCGGCCCCTGTGATCGGGCTCTGATGACATTCGGCGCAGGACTGCGCGTTGTAGACGGGGCCGATGCCGTCCTCTATCCCTTCGCGTTCCTCGAAGACTCCGCGGTCGGCCTGGAACGTCGCCTGGTCCGAAAATCCGTTGGTCACATTATCGAACGCGGCCAGCGCTTCGGTTGGAACCACGCGCTCCGTCGAAGGCGCATCACTGGAGGCGGGGATGGTTTTTCGTTCAGGCTTTACCGGACTCTGGCTGTTTGACACGGGCGCAAACTTCAGAGACCAGACGAACAGCAAGACAAAGCAGGCGATGGAGATGATCTTGAACCTCTTCATAGGGGGAAACTGGCTCCTTTAATTTTGAGGGGAATACGGGTCTAAAAGAAAAGCCCATGCGCGTCGTACGCGAACATCGACTGCTCTGCGCTACAACTCGCATGGGCTAAATGCGGAAAAGTTAATATCACAAAATTGCGCAATCTGAAAGAAAAATGGATCGGAAGTTTGATTTAAAATGTGGGAAAGGAGGTTGCCATGTACGCAGGAATAACCATCATGCATTACCCGCCGAAACGCACGGACGATGTCTATCGCCATATCCGCGAAGTCCTCGTTCCACATCACCAACAGATGCAATCTCAAGGTTTGAGGGATGCGCTTTTTCTCGTCAACCCGGAAAGCTGCCAGGGTATCGGCATC
>JAFBAJ010000403.1 GCA_019247865.1 Acidobacteriota bacterium | reverse complement strand
AAGACGAGGCCCGGCCCGCTGATCTTCGAGAGATTCTTGAGCAGTCTGCGGTCGGCCGTCCGGTCGTTCTCGCGCGACCACTTGTTCAGGACATAGACCAGCCCGCCCCATAAAGCGAAGTAGAGCGCCGCACGAATCCAGAAGAAGCCCGGATTGAGATAGCCGCGTTTGTGCTCGACCAGTTTGCGCGCGCCCTCGTCCTGAATCGTCTCCGGATGCACCCAGTGAGAGACGTGCGCCAGGCCGAAGACGGCCAGCGGAATAAAGAGCAGCAGCATCAGGGGCAGGGTGCGCGTCCCGGCTTCGAGCACGCGACGGATGACCGTGCCCCACGCGCCGCCCGTCAGGTATTGCAGCATCAGGAGCCCGAGACTGCCGAGCGCGATGCCCGTCCAGAAGATAAAGCCGACGAGATAAGAGCGAAAGAACTGCTCCGTGTTGAGGAACGCCCCGGCGACCAGAGCGACCGTGAAGATGATGCCGACGATCAGGGCGCGCTGTTGAAAGCGTCCCACCTCCGGCGGAGTTGTGTAAGCGGCATCCATCCTTATCTTCGTCCTCCGGTTTCGGCACGCGGCGACGGGCGCGCGGCTGGCGTCTGGCTCGGCGCGGGCGGCTGTGCCTGCGGCGCAGCAGTCGCAGCGCCGTTGTTGCTCGAACTCCCCTGCGGGTTCTGGCTCAGTTGCAGCGCGCGTATGTAGGCGACGATGGCCCAGCGGTCTGCGACCGGAATCTGCGCCGCGTAAGACGGCATCGCGCCCCAGCCGTTCGTCATCACGTCAAAGTAGTGGCCGACCGGAGCCTGCCGCAACTGGTCTGTGTGATACGAGGGCGGGCGACGATAACCGCGCCGCACGATCATCCCGTCGCCGTAGCCGGTCGGCCCGTGACACATCGCGCAGAAGATGTTGTAGCGCCCCTCGCCGCGACGGACGATCTCTTCGGTCACAGGGAACGGGAAGGTGTCCACCACGTCCGGATACAAAGCGCCCGCAGACGTGGCACTGATGTTCGCGTTGCCGGTTCCCGGTCCGGCGGGCTGGTTGGCGAGCGGCTTACCGGCCGCGCCCGCCCCATCTTTCTTGCCCGTGTAGAGCTGCTTATCTTCCCTCAAATAACCGCGCGGCACAGTCCCCGCGACGGGCTGGCGAATCGAGCCCTTCTCATACGCCTCCAGGCGCGGCTGATCCTGCATGTCCATTCGACATCCGGCCAAGAAGAGCAGGCAGCAGGCAGTTAGCAGCAAGCCGAAAAAGGCGCGCGGCCTTCCGGCTCCTGACTCCTGACTCCTGACTCCTGACTTCTTATGATTCGACATCAAACACCTCTCGCGGCTCCAGGCCCTGCATGAACTGCTTCGTCTTCTCGTACTCGAAGAGCGGGTCGCGCGCCTCGATCGCCAGAAAGAAACGGTCGCGCGTGGCGAGCGCGAAGCGCGGCGCGTTGAAGACCGGATGATACGGCTGCGGCAGATTGTTGAGCGCGAGCATCCCGAAGACCGCCGCCAGCGCGGCGCAGAGCACCGTCGTCTCGAACGTGATCGGGATGAACGACGGCCAGCTATGAAAGGGGCGTCCGCCGACGTTGATCGGATACTCGATGGCCTCCAGGTAGTACTGCATCAGGTAGCCGCCGACGCCGCCGATGACGCCGCCGATGAGCACCAGCAGCGGCAGGCGCGTGTGATGAAAACCGATGGCCTCCGAGAGCTCTTCGATCGGGAACGGCGAGTAGCCGTTGATGCGCCGGTAGCCCTCCTCGTAGGTGCGCCGCGCCGCGGCCACGAGATCGGTCGGGTTATCGAACTCAGCCATCAAACCGTAAAGTGGATGCGTCGTTTTCATAACTTTATAAAACGGTCTTCGATCTTTGGACTTAGGTCTTTGTACCCTCGCTCATCCTTGAGTGAGACATCAAAGACCAAAGGCCGAAGTCCAAAGACCAATTCTTCAAGCCGCCTCTTCCTCCACTTCCGCCTCCGGCAGAATGGTACGCATCTCGAAGATCGAGATGATGGGCAGGAAGCGTATGAAGAGGAACATAAGGGCGA
>JAFBAJ010000304.1 GCA_019247865.1 Acidobacteriota bacterium | reverse complement strand
ACGCTTCGTTAAGCTCGATGAGGTCAATCTGATCAAGCGAGAGGCCGGCGATCTTCAATGCTTTTGGAATCGCAAAAACGGGGCCGATGCCCATCTCTTCGGGCGGGCAACCGGCGGTCGCGTAGGCCACGAAGCGTGCGAGCGGCTTCAAGCCCAACTCGCGTGCGCGCTCGTCCGACATGACGACCGCCGCCGCCGCGCCGTCAGACATCTGCGAAGCGTTGCCCGCAGTGATCGTGCCCTTCACATGAAAGGCAGGCTTTAATTTTGCCAGGCCCTCCAGGCTCGAATCACGGCGCACGCCCTCGTCCCGGTCGAACACGACCTCGCGCCTCTGTTTGCGCCCCTTCTCGTCCAGCTCTTCAAAAGTGACGCTCAAAGGGACGACTTCGTCCTTGAACTTATCGGCTTCCAGAGCTGCTGCGGCGCGCGTGTGTGATTGCAAAGCGAAGGCGTCCTGCTCTTCGCGCGAAATCTCGTACTTGCGCGCGACGTTCTCGGTCGCAAGGCCCATGTTGAGATAGAAGTCCGGGTAATGCTCCACGAGGTACGGGTTCGGGCGAATGATGTGGCCGCCCATCGGGATCATGGACATCGTTTCGAGCCCGCCCGCGATGATAACGTCCGCGCCGCCCGTGCGTATGCGGTCGGCCGCGAGCGCGATTGATTGCAGGCCCGAAGAGCAGAAGCGATTGATCGTCATGGCGCTGGTTTCGACCGGCAGCCCGGCGCGGATCGCCGCCGCGCGCGTGACGTTCATGCCCTGCTCCGCCTCCGGCATCGCACAGCCCATAATCACATCTTCGATCTCCGAAGCCTGTAAGCCTTCGGCGCGCGCGATGGCCTCTTTGATGACGACCGCGCCCATCTCGTCCGGCCGCGTGTCTTTTAAAGTTCCCTTAGGAGCCTTCCCGACAGCCGTACGCACGGCTGAGACAATCACTGCTTCTCTCATAATTTCCTCACGTTCCAACAAACTTTAAGCGATTCCTACTTCGACTTCCTGTGCCTGCAAAAGCTCCTTCAACACGCGCGGCTCAAGCTCGACCAGAAAGCCGCGCTTGCCGCCGTTGATGTAGATGCGCGGCAACTCAAAGATACTCTTTTCCGCGTAGACCGGCAGCGCCGTGCGCGTCCCGAATGGGCTCGTCCCGCCGACCATGTAGCCCGTCAGCTTCTGTGCCCTCTCAACCTCGCACGGCGCGACGCTCTTAACGTTCAAAGCCCGCGCCAGCCCTTTGGCCGAGACGGTCAGGTCGCCGTGCATCAGCACAATGAAAGCCTTGCGCGCGTCCGTCTCAAAGACCAGCGTCTTGACCACCGCGTGCTCGTCAACTCCGAGCTCTGCGGCCGAACGTCGCGTGCCGCCGTGCTCTTCGTAAGCGTAAAGGTGCGGCGCGAAATCGATCTTCTTCGCACGCAGGGCGCGCACCGCCGGGGTGATCGGATAATCCATACAGCTTAGATGTCAAACCGTTGCCGCAGAGACGCCCGCAGCTCTTTCCGCTGCCGCGCGCTTGGCGGCGATGTAGAGCGTCTTCTCAACTTCGGCGTGAACCACTCCGTCCTTGTCCACGAGGTTGACGCGATAAACGCGCTCGATGGATTTGCGGCGCGTCAGCTCCTCTCTGATCGTCGCGACCTCTTCCGGCTCGATCCGAAACTTGGCATAGAGCGTCGCGCGGCCAGGCTTCTTAAAGCGAATCGTCGCGGCCTTGTCCCAGACGACGTAATCCGCGCCCAGAATCTTAATCAGCATAATCATGTAGACCGGATCAATCGCGCCGTACATGCTGCCGCCGAAGATCGTGCCGACGTAATTGCGCGTCCGCCATGTCAGAGGCAGCTTGACGTGTATCTCGTGATAATCGTCCGCGAGATACATCAGCCGCCCGCCCGTGCCCCTGTAGGCCGGGAAGAAATTGAAGGCGCGGCGCTGCCATCTGGTCTTCAAAGATTCGGGCATGACGCATCTCTCGAAAAAGGTCTCCGCCAAAGCTCCGTCAGGAGCTGGATGTTTTGAAGCTCCGTCAGGAGCGCGATGTTTTCGCAGCTCCGTGAGGAACCAGATGTTTTAGCAGCTCCGGAGGAGCGAGCTATTTTAGAAGCTCCGTAGGAGCTGGATGTTTATAGCCCCGCAAGTCTCCCACAGATGAGCTCCGTCAGGAGCGGAATATGTCGCTCCTATCGGAGCTTCAAATCGGGTGGCGGCTTGCGGGCTATAAACATGCCGCCGCTCTGCGGCTTTTAATGATCCCGCTCTGCGGCTATTAATGATGCCGCTCTGCGGCTGCGGGCTATAAACATTTCGCCGCTCTGCGGCTATTAATCATGACTGCTCCGCGGCGCTTCATGACGCCGCCCTGCGGCTATAAACATGACGTCGCGCTGAGGTTATACACATGCCGCCGCTCCGCGGCTGTTGAGACGATAAACATGCCGCCGCTCTGCGGCTGTTGCAGCTACAAACATGTCGCCGCTCTGCGGCTATTAATGGCGACGCGCTGCCGCTTTTAATGGCGACGCGCTGCGGCTGTAATGATGTTGCTCTGTGGCTTTTCAAAACGGTTTCTAATGCACTTCACAGTTTCTAATGCACTTCGCGCGGAAAGCCGCTCGCGGCTAAAACTCTGCGCGCCTGCTCGAAGTGGCGTCGCTCGTGATAGACCAGGATCGTGCAGGCGTCGAGCAGGCTGTAGGTCACGAATCGTGCGACCGGCGAAGTGACTTTGATATTGCGCGCGTCCACCTTCTCCAATGCCTTGAGCTTCGACGCGACCAACGCCTGATGCGCGATAAAGCTTTCCACGATGTGCGCGTCCACGTCGCTGCTCGCGGGCGCGAAGACTTTCGGCGCTTTGACCTTGCGCGTGCTTTCGGGATTGGCCGCGTTGACGATAAAGCGCCCGAAAAACTTCGGCAGCACGGGAAGGCGCTCCCACACGGTCTGCTGCTTCTCGCCCCGGATGATCTGGTCGAAGCTGAGAAAGAACTGCTCGTTGGTCTGAACCAGATGGTCGAGACACTGGCCGATGCTCCACTCCTCCGCGCTCTGTTTCCAGTTAAGCTGCGCCGCGCTCAGGTTCGTAAACTCACGACGCACATCTGCGGTCACGCCTTCGAGCTGGCGCGACAGCGCGGGCAAATCAACCGCCGGGGAAACACTGCTCATCGCTTCACCTCCATCTGTCTTTAATTCCGCAGGGGCTTGCCGCTCTTGAGCATGTGGCCGATGCGTTCCTGCGTCCTGCGCTCGCCGCAGAGCGAGAGGAAGGCTTCGCGCTCAAGGTCTAAGAGGTACTGTTCCGAGACGCGTGTCGGATGATTGAGGTCGCCGCCCGTCAGGATGCGCGCGAGCTTGGTTCCGATGAGCGCGTCGTATTCCGAGATGAAGCCGCCGCGCAGCATCTGATGAATGCCGAGCTTTAAGGTCGAGAGCGCGGAGTTGCCGAGCGCGAGCACATCCGTGCGCTGCTGCTGCTCGACGTATCCGGTCGCGGCCAGCGAGAGCACCTCCTGCTTGGCGTCCGCGATCAGGCGGTCGCTGTTCATCGAGATGGAATCGTCCGCCGCGAGAAAGCCGCGCGTGCGTGCCTCTTCGGCAGAGGTCGCAACCTTCGCCAGCGCGATGGTCTCGAACGCGCGCTTGATGAACGGGAAAGGGTCTGCGTCGTCCATGTTCTTAGGAATCGAATCCAACGCGCGCACGACCAACTCCTTCGTCCCGCCGCCCGCCGGAATCAATCCGACGCCGACCTCGACCAGACCGATATAAGTCTCCGCCGCCGCGCGCACGCGGTCTCCGTGCAGCACCATCTCGCAACCGCCGCCGAACGTCATCTGAAACGGCGCGACCACCACCGGCTTCGCAGAATAACGCAGGCTCATCGTCGCGTTCTGGAACGCGCGGACGATCATGTCTATCTCTTCCCAGTTCTCCTCCTGCGCTTCCAGCAGGAGCAGCATCAGGTTCGCGCCGACCGAAAAATTCTGTCCCTGATTGCCGACCACGAGGCCGACGAAATTCTTCTCGACCTCCGCCAGCGATTGCTTCAACATCTGCAAAGTGTCGCCGCCGATGGCGTTCATCTTCGAGTGAAACTCAAGACACGCCACGCCGTCGCCGAGGTCTACGAGCGACGCGCCGGGGTTCTTCTTAATCACGCCCGTGCGATCTTTGACCGCCTTCAGAATCGTGACGCCCGGCATGTCCGCCAGCGCCACGTAACCGCCCGTCTGAAAATCGTAATAAGATTTCCGGCCGTTCTCTTCTTTATAAAAAGAGGTCGCGCCCGCTTCCAGCATCTGCTCGACATGAGCGGGAATGCTCTGCCCCTCTTCCTTCATCCGCGCGACCGACTTTTCGACGCCGATGGCATCCCACGTCTCAAAGACGCCGAGCTCCCAGCTAAAGCCCCACTTCATCGCGCGGTCGACTTCGACCACCGTGTCCGCGATCTCCGGCAGACGGTTCGCCGCGTAACGCAGGGTGCGCGACAAGGTCTTCCACAGGAAAGCGCCCGTGCGGTCTTTGCTCCAGACGAGCGACTTGATGCGTTCGGGCGTCGCCTCGATGTTCTTCGCCATCTCCAGCGCGGGCAGCTTGACCTTCTGCGCGGGCACGTATTCGAGCGAGGCTGTGTCTAAAGTCCAGATCTCCTGCTTCTCGCCCTCGCCCTTCTGTCGCTTATAAAAGCCGCCCTTCGTCTTGTTGCCCAGAATCCCGCGCCCGATCATCTGCGTCAGAAATTCGGGAGCGATGAAGACCTCGCGCTCTTCGTCCTCCGGCAGGTTCTCGTAGAGATTTTTGATGACGTGTCCGAAGACATCCAGGCCCACCAGGTCGAACGTGCGAAACGTCGCCGTCTTAGGCCGCCCGACCGCCACGCCCGTCATCTTGTCCACCTCTTCAATCGAGTAACCGTCCTCCAGCATCGTCTTCATCGTGACGAGCGCGCCGAACGTCCCGATCCGGTTGGCGATAAAGTTCGGCCGATCCTTCGCCGCCACGACGCCCTTGCCGAGCCGCTGATCCAGAAAGCCGAAGAGCGCGCACGCGACCTCCGGCTTCGTCCATTCGGTGCGAATCAGCTCGACCAGCTTCATGTAGCGCGGCGGATTGAAAAAGTGTATGCCGAGGAAGTTCGCGCGAAACTCTTCCGTCAGTCCTTCGGCCAGCGAGCGAATCGGAATGCCGCTCGTGTTCGACGCGATGACCGAGCCGGGCTTACGCACCTTTTCGACTTCAGCGAAGAGCTTGCGCTTGATCTCCAGATTCTCCACCACGGCTTCGATGACGAGGTCGCAGTCCTTCAATCTCTTCAGATCGTCCTCGAAATTTCCGACCGACACGAGCGCCGCCGCCTCCGGCGTGAAGAACGCCGCGGGCTTGGCCTTCCTCGCCGCCTCAAACCCCGCCCGCGCAATCCGACTCCGCACCTGCGGCGATTCCAGCGTGAGGCCCTTCGCCTCTTCCTCCAACGCCAACTCGCGCGGCACGATGTCCAGCAGCAACACGGGAATCCCCGCGTTCGCCAGATGCGCAGCGATCTGCGCCCCCATCGTCCCCGCCCCCAACACAGCAGCCTTTTCGATCCGCAGCATGTACTTTTAAGAACCTTTCAGAAGAGTATCCAGCGAGAGCGCCTATCATAACTGAATGAGTATTCATTCAGCAAGGCCGTAACCGTTCGTGGCAGGAATTGTTGAACGAATTAAGGTAATGGGTCAGTTTGGAAAATCAAACAAAAGAATCTCGCGCAAAGGCGCTGGTGACGCAAAGAAAAAGCGCTAAGGTGTTGAGTGCTTCTTGTTTCTTGCGTGCTTTTCTTTGCGCCTTTGCGCCTTTGCGTGAGACTGTTTTTGAAACTGACCCACTACCCGAATTAAGAATATCTTGACCCGTGCACCGGGTTGAAAATATATTCCCCTGACTGATAAAAGTTATTGTGCTGTCTCTTATGGACAGAGAGATGCAGATTGAAAGAACAGTTCTAAGAGGGGAAAGATGAGACTAAAAATCGTTCTGCTGATAGCGCTCGTTTTGATGTTGAGCTCGCCTGGGTTTGGTCAAAGGAAGAGGAGGGAGATCACTCCCAACATCGTGGTGAAGAATTTGTACGCGGCGTATAAGGCCGGTTCGTCGCCGTTTTTCCAGACGAAAAATCGCGCCCTGGTGGACAAGTATTTTTCAAAGAAGCTGGCGGATTTGATCTGGAAGGACGCCGTTGCCGCTCGTGGCGAAGTCGGGGCCATAGACTTCGACCCGCTGTACGGCTCGCAAGACCCGCAGATCACGGGTTTTGTGATTATGGATACCGGCTGGGGCGGCGACAGCAAGTACGGAGGGGCCGATGAAGCGGTCGTGCAGGTCACCTTCAAAGACAACGGCCAGGAACGCATGGTCTCTTACCAGTTCAAACAGGGCCGCGACAAGAGCTGGAAGATTTACGACATTCATTATCGAAGCGGCGGCGACGTCATCAAATTAGTCGAAGTGTTGACGCGGGCGACGGCCGCCCCTCAGGCGAGTGAGATTGAGGGCGAGCTGCAGGTCGGAAAGGCCGAGTCGGTGATTTTGTATGTGGGCATGGAGAGCGGCGATTACGCGGCCTACTGTTTTACCAACGCTTCGAAGGCCGGTCGCGCCATTTTGGCCGCGTGCAAAAATGGAGAGCAGTGCCGGGTCAGCGGAACGGTTGATGAAGGTCGCTGTCGGGTTCCGGGCCTCGAAGCAGACCTTTCCGCCTCCGGCAGGATATCAAAGGTCTCGACGGTTAAATCGCTCGGACGCAAAAAGTAGTCGGGCGACGTCAAGCTGTAGGAGAAAGATGAAAAGACTTTCAATCGTATCGGACTAATGTGAGGAACAAATGAAAAAAGGTTTGCAGTTTGGGTTGGCGCTGATCGCGCTTCTCGTCGTTTCCGGTGCTGTGTCTGTCAGCATCGCGCAACAAAGACCTCCGATAGTGGGCGGCTATAAAAAGATAGCCACGGATGATGCGGACGTCGTCGCGGCGGCAGAGTTCGCGGTGAAGGAGCAGGCGCGAAGAGTCGGCAGCTCGGTCAGGCTTCTTTCCGTGGAGGCGGCGGAGAGCCAGGTCGTACAGGGCATGAATTACAGGCTCTGCCTGCAAGTGGAGATCAAGGATGAGGACAATAACGTCTTGGTGACGCAGGGGGCCAGCGTGATCGTCTATCGAGACCTCAGGAAAAATTATTCGCTCACAAGCTGGGAAGAGACGGATTGTAGCGGAAACGAGTGAGCTGCCGGGCTCGCCGTTCACACACGCTCTTAATAATTGGTCAGAATCGCTTCCGGCGCGAAGCCCATCTGTAAGAGGCGGTCGCGGGTCTGTGTCATCATCTCGCGGGAGCCGCAGATGAGGGCGACGGGGGCGGTCAAGTCCGGCACGATATGATCTAAAAGTGATTGGACGTAGCCGGTCGGGCCAGACCAGTCGTGGCCGTCCGGGCGTGAGACGACTTCGCGGAGTTCAACGCCGGCGGCCTCCCATTCGGCCGTCTCGTCGGTGTAGCAGAAGTGCGCGGGCGTGCGCGCGCCGTAGAGGACGACGAGCTGGCCGTAATCCTCTTTGTGGCGGATGGCGTAGCGCAGGGCCGAGCGCAGGGGGGCGACGCCCGTCCCCATCGCCACGAAGACGAGGTCTTTGCCGCGCTGCTCTGCGAGCGGGAATCCTTTGCCGACCACGTCCACCAGTTCGACCTTCTCGCCGGGCTGCATCTCAAAGAGCGCGCCGCTCGCGCCCCCACCGCGCTTGATCAGAAACTCCAGCTCCAAATCTTCCGGCGCGCTGGCGAAGGCGAAGTAGGCCGGGGCTTCATCCTTCACTTGAAGGATGGCGACCTGTCCGGGCTGGTAGCTCAGGCGGGCCTCCGTTCCAGCTTCGTCCAGTGCCATATCAAAGGCTCGTATCTCGCGCGCCTCGTCGTGGACGCGCCTGATGACGAGTTGCCGGGTCTGTTTGTCTGTCATGTGAAGGAGCTTAATCCAGCCATCCGAGCGCCGTCAAAGAGGGCTTCTTAACGGAAGCTTTACAAAGCCCTTCAGCCAACCGCAAAGCCCATCCAATCATCAAAAACGAGACCGCACAAGAAAGCACGGTGTATAATCGCCGGGCACAATTACACACACTTTTTGACGGACATTTTTATGAGCAACATCAGATACAGCTTCTGCCGCATGGCCGTGCTTCTGGCCTGCCTGCTGGTCGGCCACGCCGCGGCGCAGGCGCAGACCGGACGCGCGCGTTTCGATGTCACCAACTATCGCATCGAGGCCCAGTTGATCCCGGATCAGCACCTCCTACGCGCGGGCGCGGACGTGACCTTTACGCCGCTCGACGCGACGCGCTCGGTGGTCTTCGAGCTCAACGGCTCGCTCAAGGTCGAGGGCATCGAGCGAAACGGCAAGCCGGTCACGAACTTCGTGCAGGACGCGGTCGGCGCGGATGTCTTGGGGCCGAACGTGCGCGTTGACCTGGGCGAAGTGGTGCAGGCGGGCACGCCCGTTACCTTACGTTTTCGCTGGAGCGGCGCGCTGGTCACGCCCGAAGGCGGCCCGCTCGCGACAAAGCGTCTGGCCTACATCGGCACGGAAGGCTCTTATCTGATGTACGCGGCGCGTTGGTTTCCTTTTCACGATTATGCGGCCGACCGCGCGACTTCGGACATCACGATCCTCGTCCCGCCGGGCGTGCAGGTCGCAGGCTCATCTGACGAGCCGCTGACGACTCCGCCGCCGGGCAAAGACGGCAACCTGCGCTATCGCTTTGTGCGGACGAAGCCCGCGCTGATCGGCAACTTCGCCGCCGGGCAGTACATTACGCGCTCGCTCCGTTACGGCAACTACGAAGTCGTCTTCTTCACCAAGCCGGGCAGCGAAGGGCGCATCGAGCGGTACGGCGAATTGATGGGCAAAGCGCTGGAGCAGTACACGCAGGCTTACGGCGCGCCGGAATTCGGCACGCGCCTCGTCGTCGCACAGATCGACGACGACAGCCTCGACGCTTACACAGCGCCGGGCATGCACTTCTTCGCAACGCGTCTCTTCGACCCGACGCGCCCCGTCCCGGAAGCGCGCCTCCAACGCGAGGTCGCTTATCAATGGTGGGGACAGACGGTCGGGCTCAAGTCTTTCGACGACGCGTGGCTCTCGCAGGGACTGGCCGAGTGGAGCGCCTTCGCGCTGCGCGAAGCGACGCTCGACAGCGGCGCGCTCGACGGCGC
>JAFBAJ010000289.1 GCA_019247865.1 Acidobacteriota bacterium | reverse complement strand
GGCGCGCCCGCGGGATTCGTCAGAGGCCCCAGCAGGTTAAAGGTCGTGTGCACGCCGAGCTGGCGACGCACGCCCGCCACGCGCGCCGTCGCGCCATGATAGAGCGGCGCGAACATGAAACAGATGCCGAGCTCGTTCAAACATTTTTGAGAGACTTCGGACGGCGCGTTGACCTCTACGCCGAGCGCGCTCAGGACATCGGCGCTGCCCGAACGGCTCGTCGCCGCGCGGCTGCCGTGCTTGGCGACCGCCAGACCCGCGCCCGCGATGACGAAGGCGGCGGCGGTCGAAACGTTAAAGGTCTTGGCACGGCTGGAGCCGGTTCCGGCAGTGTCTATGAAGCAGGCATGCTGCGAATGGATGCGGACGGCGCGCGCGCGCATCGCTTCAGCCATCCCGGCCAGCTCCTCTACGGTCTCGCCCTTGACCGCCAGCGCGACCAGCGCGGCGGCGATCTGTGCGTCCGTCGCTTCATCCAACAGCAACGCGTCGAGGAGCCCTGCCGCCTCCGCGCGACCCAAATCCTCGCCGCGCATCAGACGCTGGAGGAGAGAATGCAAGCTACGCTCTGCGCCCTGTTGACTGTCACTTGTCACAGCTTTAAGAAATTCGAGAGCAGGCGTTTGCCTTCGGTCGTCAGGATTGATTCGGGATGAAACTGGACGCCTTCGAGTTTCATCTCGCGGTGGCGGAGGCCCATGATGATGCCGTCGGGCGTGGTCGCGGAGACTTCCAGGCATTCGGGCAGCGACTCGCGCTCGACCACGAGCGAGTGATAGCGTCCGGCCTGAAACCTGTATTCGAGCCCCTCGAAGATCGTCTTGCCGTCATGACAGATCTCCGAAGCCTTGCCGTGTACCAGGCGCGGCGCGCGCACGACCCGGCCGCCGTAGACGCGCGCGATGGCCTGATGACCCAGACACACTCCGAGGATCGGGATGCGCCCGGCGAAGTGCTCGATCATCTCCATCGAGACGCCCGCGTCGTCCGGCGTGCCCGGCCCGGGCGAGATCAGAATCTTATCCGGGCAGCAATCGGCCTCGACCTCCGCGACCGTCACGCGGTCGTTGCGCCGCACATCCATCTCCTCGCCCAGCTCGCCCAGGTACTGCACGAGGTTGTAAGTGAAGGAGTCGTAGTTGTCGATGACTAGAATCATAAAGCAGTGGTCAGTGGTCAGCGGTCAGTGGTCAGCGGTCAGCATGTTTTTCTACTGACCGCTGACCACTGACCACTGATTACTGTTTCAACATTTTCGCTGTCTCGTCGTGATGGCCTTTGAGCGCCCACTGTTGGGCGTTGAGGCCGTCGTTGTCCTTTGGGCTCAGGTCTGCGCCTTTGTCGAGGAGGGCGCGGATAATTTCCTGATTGCCTTTGTAGGCGGCGATCATGAGCGGTGTGCCGCCGCTGTCGTTCCTGACGTTCGGGTCTGCGCCGCGCGCGAGCAGGGCGCGCGTCAATTCAAGCTGCTCGTAATAGGCCGCCCACGCGAGGGCCGTGCCGACATCTTTGTCGCGCGCATTCACGTCCGCTTTCGCATCGAGCAGCGTTTGCCAGGTGCGCTCGTCGCCTTTGATGGCCGAGTACATCAGCGCGGTCGCGCCGACATTGCCCATCGAGTTCACGTCCGCGCCATGTTTGAGCAGCGCCGACAGAACCTCTGCGCGGCTCTCGACCGCCGCGCGCATGAGCGCGGTCAGGCCCTTCGCGTCGGTCGCACCGATGTCCGCGCCTCCCGCCAGCAGTGCGTCCACGACCTTCGCCTGTCCACGGCTCGCGGCATAGATGAGCGCCGTGTCGCCCTTCGCGTTCTTCGCGTTCGGATTTATCCCGGCTGCCAGAAAGAGCTTGACGTTGACGACTTCGCCGCTGCCAGCGTTCTCGATGAAGGTCTGCTCATCATACGCGACGCCCTTGAGCGCCAGCTCGCGCCGCGCAGTCTCCGGGCTCGGCGTGAACTTCGACATATCAATACAGCTCGCCAGCAGGAAGGCGAGGCACAGAGCGCAGCCTGCAAGACTCAGCCGTCTCATCCTGTACAGCGTCCCTTTCATCCTACTGAGCCGCGCACGCGGCGACGACGACGCGCGTGATGCGGACGGGCTTGTCCGGCTTCTCGCCTTCGGCCGGAGCTTTGTTGATGGCGTCCACGACCTCCATCCCGCGCCTGACGCGCCCGAAGGCCGCAAACGTGCCGTCCAGATGCGGAGCGTTACCCACGAGGATGAAGAAGTTGGTGGTCGCGCCGTTCGGCGTTTCGGGTCGCGCCATCGAGAGGATGCCGCGCTCGTGCTTGATCCCGTTCGGCTCGTCCGGGATCGTGCGCCGCGCTCTCAAGGCCAGCTCGTTCGTCGGTTTTTGATGCGTCGAGAGATTGCCGCCCTGTATGACGAAGTCTTTGACGACGCGGCTGAAGGTCGTGGTGTCGAAAGCTCCTGTCGCGGCGAGGTTCAGGAAGTTGCGCACGGTTTCGGGCGCGGCTTCGGCCAGCATCTCCAGCTCGATCACTCCGGCCTCCGTTTCCAGCGTCACGCATTGCGCCGCCATCTTCTCGACCGAAGCGCCGTCGAAAGGCTCTGCCGCCGCCTGCGTCTCAGCCGGCCGCACGTTGTTCTTCTTAGGAGCCGGAGTTGGAGTCTGACTCGGAGACGGCGTCGGCTTCGCCTCCTGCCCCAACGCCGCACACGTAAAGCACATCATCAACAACGCCGCCGCGCACCAACTGACCACTGACCACCGATCACTGAACACTT
>JAFBAJ010000233.1 GCA_019247865.1 Acidobacteriota bacterium | reverse complement strand
GTTCGCGTTGAGGTTCTGCCCTTCGGCCGAAATAAAGTAGAACATCCTATTGGGCACGAGCGGCCCGCCGAGCACAAAACCGCCCTGCCCCAGCGTGAAGGAATCTTCCGTACTGCTGCTTGGGTTGCGTGTCGTGATCGGAGCGCCGATCCCGGCCAGACAATTGGCGTTGGTCGTGCAGCTAATCACACTCTGACTGCCAACCTTCAACGGAGTTGCCGCGGCGCTGCCGCCGGTCGAGTCGAAAGCATTGGGCGCATTCAACTGACTGGAATTGAAGAAGCCGAAGATCGTCCCGTGCATGGCATTGCCGCCGGACTTCGAGACGGCGTTGACCTGCGCGCCGATGTTTCGTCCGAACTGCGCCGGCGCGAGCAGCGTGATGACCTGAAACTCCTGTATGGATTCGACCGGCTGCGGGACGAGCGCGAAGAAGCCCTGCCGCCGCACGCCGATGTCCTCGTCGTTGTTGTCCGAACCGTCAACTGTGAAATTGTTGGCACGCGAGCGGAGGCCGTTGACGGCGAACTGCCCGGAGGTGCCGACGCCTGCGCCGATGCCCGGCCCCGTGCCGTTGCCGACGGTTTGCGGCGGCGCTGCCACGCCCGGCAGCAGGAGCGCCAGGTCGTCAAAAGTGCGCGTCAGAGTCTTGCTCCCGAGCGGCAAGGTTGAGACCTCTTCGTCGGTAAAAGCCCCGCCGCGCCGCGCGTCCGTGGTGTTGATCTCTGACAGGATGTTTGGTGATTCAGGAGCGACGTTCCCGGCGTTCGCCTGCGTCGCGGCAGGGCTCTGCGTGGGCGAAGCTGTCGGCACAGGCGAGCCGGTCGGCGTCGGCGTCGGCGTCGTCACAGCGGTCGTCTCCGGCGACAGTATCACCGGCACTGGCACGACCTGATTCTTGAGCGTCGCGACGAGCCGCAGCTCCACCTCCTGCGTTCGATAGCCCTGTGCGGAAACACGAATGGTATACACCCCCGGAGGAAGCAGCCCCTGATAAAAACGGCCCTCCGCATCAGACCGTCTGGCAATCGGCACTCCGGTCAACTGGTTGATGAACTGGATGGAAGCTCCGGCGATGGGCGCGCCCTGATCGTTTCGGACCGTGCCTTCGAACGCGCCGGTCACAGTGTCCTGGGCTTTCGCCTGCGGGGTCGCAAAATACAGTGTCAGAAAAGCCAGCGCTGACAACAGGAAGCAGCGTGCCGCTCGTGAGAAGGGAGCTGTTTGCGAATTCATCTCGTTTCCTCCATGTGCAATTTGGGAGAGCCGCCACACACACTGGGGCGCGTCCCGCTCAAGCTTAAAGTAGAGACAACCCGGCGGGCTGCCATCAGCCGCGTGATTCAAGAAGTGGAAGAAAATTTCAAGTCAGGGACCATCGACAAAACCGCGGCCTCGCTCTTACGGATTTTTCGAGCTGCCGCCGCCTTTTCCATTGTCGCAGGCCTCAACGCACTTGTTGTACTGTTCGTTGACCGTGTTCTGGCAATTGGTCTTGGCATCGCCGGACAGGCGCTCACAGCGCTGCAAACTCGCAGTCTGTCTCTGGGAACAGGAGTCCCGACAACTCTGTGTGCGCGAAGCCATAACGCTGCTGCCGAGGAGCATCGAGAAGAGCACGAAGAGGAGCAAGCGGGCGGATTGTTTTTTCATTGGTGGAATCCTTTCTTCGATGGTTGGATGATGGGCTGTTCTAAAGATACCCCGAATTATTCCGCGTCTCGGACTAGAAGTTGGGAGAGCATCATCTCGCTGTTAACTATGCCGAAACCGATCAAAACGTTACGGCTTAAACTCAGCAAAGATCGCCGCTTGTCATGCGGCAGGAAAGTTGGCCTTTGGATCGCCCCGGTATTGCGATTCAGGCTCCTGAAGTGGCGGCGAACCGAAACAAGTGTAAGGATGTGAAGCGGAAAAGCTTTTATCCTAACTCCGTTGAGAAGTCAAGATTTAATCTCACGCAACAGCGCAAAGACGCAAAGAGAAGCGAGGCTTTCTTTGCGTCTTTGCACCTTTGCGCGAAACTATTTTTTTAGATAAACGCGAAGTCGAACTGCTCCTGGTGGACGCGCGTGTCGCTGGTGACGTCGACCGTGCCGAGATAGTCTTCGATCTCAACGAAGACATCGCGCTCGGTGCTGCGCAGGGCTTTGGCGACCTCCGGGTTGACGCGCAGCGTGGTCTGCTTGATGCCGTCGTCGAGGCCGCGCGCCAGCCGCCGCGCCTCTTCCAGAATCTCGTAGCAGACGGTCTGCGGCGATTTGACGAGCCCCGCGCCCTGGCAGTACGGGCACGGCGCGCAGAGGGTGCGCTCCAGCGACTGCTTGACGCGTTTGCGCGTCATGATGACCAGCCCGAAGTCGTTGAACGAGAGCACTTTGGTCGGCGATTTGTCGCCCTGCAAAGCCTCCTGCAAAGCCTGCATCACGCGATTGCGATTGCGCCGGTCTTCCATGTCGATGAGGTCGAGCACGATGATGCCGCCCAGGTCGCGCAGGCGAATCTGCCGGACGATCTCGTCCACCGCTTCGAGGTTGGTGCGCGTGATGGTGTCTTCGAGGCGACTGCCGCCGCGCCCGACGAACTTGCCCGTGTTGACATCGATGGCGACCAAAGCTTCGGTCTGATTGATGACCAGATAGCCGCCGGACTTGAGCCAGACGCGCGGCTTGATGGCTTTATCGATCTCGGCCTGCACGCCGTAGGTCTCAAGAATCGGCTCGTCGCGCGTGTGCAGCTTGACGCGCTTGACCATGCGCGGCTGGATGCGGTTGATGAACTCGACGATGCTCTGATACTCCTCTTCGGAGTCCACGCGGATCGCCGTGAAGTCGTCCGAGAGCTGGTCGCGCAGGATGCGCTGCACGAGGTCTAAGTCCTGGTGCGCCATCGAGGGAGCTTTGGCCTTCTCAGCCGAGCGGCGAATGTCGAGCCACGTGCGGACGAGGTAGCGCGCGTCTTCCCTCAAACCCTCTTCGCTGACGCCGATGCCCGCCGTGCGGACGATGAAGCCGCCGGACGGCACGTTCTCTTCGGCGCGGATGGCCTGGATGAGCTTGCGCAGGCGTGCGCGCTCGCCGTCCGATTCGATCTTGCGCGAGACGCCGACGTGCTCGACCGTCGGCATGTAGACCAGATAGCGGCCGGGCAGCGCGATGTGCGAAGTGATGCGTGCGCCCTTCTTGGCAATCGGCTCTTTGGCGATCTGGACGAGAATCTCCTGCCCTTCGCGGAGGAGGTCGGTGATGGTCGGCTGCTGGCGCGGCTCACGGCGTCCGCCGCTGCCGCCACGCGGGCCGCCGCGCGCGTTGGAGTGGCGCTCGCGCCGTTCACGCGGCTCGCGTGAATCACGCGACTCACGCTCACGCGGCTCGCGTTGCTCGCGTTGCTCGCGCGGCTCACGCTCACGCGGTTCGCGCTCACGCGACTCACGAGGCTCACGGTCGCTGCGCGGTTCACGCTCGCTGCGTGATTCACGGTCGCGAGGTGCGCGCGACTCGCGCGGAGCTGGAGCGGGCGGAGCCGCGGGCTCTTCATCCTCCACGCCTGCGTCCTCGTCCTTCCCGTTGGTGCGCTCCTCTTCTCCCTCGTTCGGCTTGCGGCGACGACGGCGTCCGCCGCGACGCGTGGCGAACTCGCCGGACGTGGGTTTGGTGGAAATGCTCGCCTCGCCGTCCTCGTAAGCCTCTTCGGCGTGGCCCTCGAAATGCTCTCCGTCGGCGGCCTCTGCGGCGACGAGGTCTGCGTGCTCTGCGCGCTCGTGCTCGCCTTCGAGCACGGCCATATCAAGCTCGCCCTCCTCTCCGCTCAGGGTTCGCGCAGTGCGCTTGCTCTTGCTCTTGGTCGCGCTCTTGGCGGCGGACTTTTTAGCGCCCGTCCTGGTGGCGGCGGCGGGCTTTTTGGCAGCGCTCTTGGTCGCGCCCTTCTTCGCGCCGCGCGCGGGCTTGGCCGCCTCTGCCTCCGCCTCTTCGGCGGGCGCGGCCTCCTTCTTCGTGCGCGAGCCCTTGCGCGCGCGCTTGCCTGCGGCAGGAGTCTCTTCGATGCCGCCTTCGGTCGCTTTCTCGTCGTCGCTGATGCGCTCGAAGGAGCGCGTGGCGACGGTCTCTTCCGCGATCTCGTCGATGAAAGCGCCGACGTGTGCGGCGACAGTCTCCTGCACGTAAGCCGTCTCAGGAGTTTCGCTCGGAGCGATGTCGCTGTCGTCTATGCGCTGGAACGAAGCGTCGCCATGCGCGCCAGCAGAGCCGAGCAGGGAGCCGACCTCTGCGGTCGCAGCGTCGTCGATGTCGAACTCGACGGCGTGAATCTGATCGAAGATGCGCTCCTGCAGGCGCGCGTCCTTGAACATCTCGCCCTCTTCGGCGGCGGCACGCTCGTCTTCATCCACCACGCGCTCGAAGGAGCCCGCGGCCTGCGCGAAAGGCGTGTCGATCTCTTCGGCCGTGATCGGCGCAGCAGCGCCCGTCGCCGTCTCTTCATCGGAGCGCTCGGAGCCCTTGCCGCGCCTGCGCCCGCGACGACCGCGCTTGCGCCCGCCCTCGTCGGAGACTTCGGCGGCTTCGGCCTGCACGGGAGCGGCCGGTTCTGCTTCAGCTACATCAGCCACCGCAGCCGCTTCTTCCGGCTCATCATCTTCGAGCGCGGCATGCATCTCCTCCACATCCTCTTCGGCGGGAGCGAGCGCTGCTTCGCTGAGCGGCTCGGCCTTCTCCTGCGTCGCCTCGATGCGCTGCTCGCGCTCGATGCGTGCCTGCTCGATGCGCTCGTGCGCGGCCTTCTCGGCGGAGGCGAGATCGCCCTTCTTGGACTTGTCCATCACGATGCGCTCGAACTCTTCCTCCTCGTCGAAGAAGTCCGAGACATAGAGGAAGGCGTCACGTTCGAGGCCGATGTCCACGAAAGCCGACTGCATGCCGGGCAGGACGCGCATCACGCGCCCCTTGTAGATGTTGCCGACGATGCCCTGGTTCTCTTCACCGCGCTCGATGTAAAACTCCGTGACTCGTTCGTTCTCGATAATGGCAATTTTCTTTTCGCGGCCATTCACGCTGACAATCAGTTCTTTTGCCATGTGCTGAAAAATATCTCCTCAGACAGACCGCCGCGAAGTTCCTGAAACTTGGATTGCTTGAAACTTCGGGCGGGTCTTGAAAGTGTGAAGCGGCAACGCGCGCGCGCCTGCAAGCCGTTCGGCGAGGCGCACGCGTTGCGCGCAAGAGGCGAGTCGTTGATGCTCGCTGTGAAAATGAGAGTTGAGTTGTGGTTCGCGGGCCGGAGTCTCTTTCCGGGCAGGAGACTCCTCTCCGGCTGCGCGAGAGAAGTGTGGCTTAAACAAATGGAATCCCCACGGCCGCACGCGAGCGCCCGGCCATATCATCCGGGCGAAAGAGGGAGCGCAAATAAAGCGCGCTCGGAGACCTTCTTTCGCGGCGACAAACTATTCTAAAGCTTCAACGACGGAGCGCCGATAAAAGAGCGCCCATCAAAAATCCTGTGGCTCGCCTCAACGCTTCAGGCGCACGGGAAACGCTAGTTGCCTGTGCTACGGAATCTGCAAAAAAACCTGTCCGGTCGGCGCGCTCTGCGGCGTGCCGGAAGGGATGATTCGGGCAGGACGAGCTGTCACGGAGTATACCCGAAGACCGCGCTAAATGCCAAAGAGAGGGTGTAGGGGAAGGGTGTAGGGTGTAGATAAAAATCAAGTTGTCTTTTACTACACCCTTCCCCCTACACCCTGTTTTTTTACTTAGGCTCTTCCTTTTCGGAACGCTTCTCTGCTTTGTCCGCGCGGCGCTGCTCCCACAGTTCGCGCGCGCGCCTGTCGACCAGACGCAGGCTCGGCGACTGGCCGATCATCTGCGCGGTCAGCTCGACATCGTCGCACTCGACGGTCGGCCTCGAAGAATCCGGCGACCAGACGCCCGGCGGAAGCCCGAGCGCCTCGCTCATCCCCGGCACAAACTCTTCGAGCGTCTGCCACTTGAAAGTGCTGTTGTATCCAATCCAGAGTGAGAACAATTTGCCGTCCAGAAACTCAAGCGTGACGGTGCGGACGCCCGCGTAGGCGGCCTTGTTGATCTGCGGATTAAAGTCCGGCGAAAAACTGGTCGTCGAAAAACCCAGCTCGTCCGTCTGGCCTTGCTGCAAAGAGGGGACGAGTGACTTCGCCTGGTCAAGCGTCATCCCGAGATGCATCCCGTAGAGTTCGTGCGCGGGCTTGAGCTGCGCGAGCTTGAGCGCGCACTTGCCGTCCTGCGCCGCAACGTACGGCGCGCAGACGAGCAGCAGACAGCAGCACAGAAAAAATTTATTGAGAGCCATTCCGATTTCCCTTTGGAGGATTTGAGAACCTGCCGGAGCTTGGATGCGCGAAATCCGCTCCGGCGGCCTGAGGACTTGCGGGCTTCAGTGATTTTTCTCTTTGAGGAGCTTGAGGGCCAGCGCCAGGGCACGGTCGTAATCGTTGAACAGATCCTTCCGCTCGACCAGCACCCTTTCATCCGGCGCGATGCCTGAGCCTTCGAGCCGCGTCCCGGCGGCCGTCCGGTAATCCATCTCGCTGATGTCAAGCACGCCGCCGTCCGGCAGTTGATGGCGACGGCGAATGGCGAGGACGCAGCCGCACGTGTTTGTCCCGACGACGGTCGCGCGCCCGGCTTCCCTGAGCGCCGCCGTGAAGATCTCGGCCGCGCTCGCCGTCCGCTCGCTGGTCAGCAAGACGAGCGGCAGGCCGTTGCGCTCGATCTCGTCCGCGCCGTAGAGCATGCGCGTGCGCGCGTGCGGCTCAAGCGCGACGCGGCCCGCGCGATCCGTGAAGCGCCCCAGGCTCTGCCCGCCGGCGAGAAAGGCCGAAGCCATCTCGGCCATCGCTTCGGCTTCGCCGCCGCCGTTGCCGCGCAGGTCTATGACGAGGCCGCGCACGCCGCGCAAACTCGTCTTCAAAGCGCGCAGAAACTCGACCGCGACCGACGACGTGAAAGCGTCGAAGGAGATGACGCCGACCTCGCCCTGCCGCCGGACGCTCAGTGTGATCTCGCGCGCATGCCAGTCGCGCCGGAGCGAGGCCGCGTGTTCCTTGCCGTCCTTATCAGTCCACGAGACTTTGACGAGCGAGCCCTCCGCGCCCTCAAAGAGCGTCGCCATCGCGCGCAGCCGCGCCGCCGCGACCGTCGAT
>JAFBAJ010000144.1 GCA_019247865.1 Acidobacteriota bacterium | reverse complement strand
GAAAGGAATCTGTCGTCGCCAGCACCTGCGCGTGATAGCCTGCCTCTTCCAGCTCTCGGCTGCGCGCGACGAGTGCGTCGGCGATGAGCGGAGCCTTGCGCGCGGCCTCCGCATAGAGCGGGGCGGCGAGGCTTTTGAGCCTCGCGTCGAGCGGATCGAGCAGGATCAGGCCGTGCTTGCCGAGCAGCTTTAAGAGCATCTGCGCGAAGGCTGCGGAGAAGCCGCGCCCCGGCCGCCAGCTCTCACGCACTAAGGTTTCTATCTCCGGCGTGAACTCCGTCCGCGGCAGCACGTCGAGCAATCGCTCGACCGTCTCCGAGATCGAATCGTCCAGCGTGACGAGTCCGACCGGCTCACCCTCTTTGTGCATCGCGCTCGACGCGGTGACCGACGCCAGGCGGCAGTCGCACCCGATAAACTCCGCGCTTGCGACCTCTTCAAAATCGTGGTCTTCGGTCGCGATCCAGAAGACAGGGACGGCGGGCGTGCCGCGCTGCGTCAAACATCCCGCGAGCTTGACCGCCGAGAGAGCCTTGTAGATCGTGTAAAGCGGCCCCGTGAAGAGCCCCGCCTGCTGGCCCGAGACGACCGCGACCGTCCCGGCCTCGCGCAGCCGCGCGATGTTCTGGAGCGTCTCCGCCCCCGCGCCCCACGCCGCGTTCATCTCTTCGAGGGCATCGCACAAGACCGCGCGGTCTGTCCTGTGCGCGGCCAGGACTTCGGGCGCGCGCGCGGCCAGCTCGTGATGAAAGCGCACTGCGTTCGGATAAAAGCGGCGGAGCGCGAGCGGGTCTTTGAGGTAGTCCAGGAAAAGCCGTGTCTGCTGCGGGATACGCTCGAAGGGCAGCGCGCGGACGCGCAAACCGCTCTCTTCAGGCGTGCTGTAACATGCTGCTTCAGTAGTGCTCACTTGGTTGTCACTCCGGCTCAGGCGTAATCGTCGCTGCCAGTCAACGCGTCCCCTTGCGGTCCATGCGATAAAGCCTCTGTGAGCAGGCGCGCGATCTCAACGCGCGCTTCGTCGCCCGCATTCTGCAAAGGCGAGCGGACGCGCCCGCCCGCGTAGCCCTTGAGTTCGAGCGCGGCCTTGAGGCCGCCGATGCCGTAGCGCACGGTCACGGCGCGCGCGAGCGGCGTGAGCTTTCTTTGCAGGCTCAGCGCCGCCGCAGAGTCTCCGTTCGCATGCGCTTCATAGATCCTGAGGCAGGCTTCAAAGGCCACACAGCCGACCGCCAGAATCGCGCCGCGCGCTCCGGCGCTCAGAGCAGCATACAGCAGTCCGCCGTTTCCCGTCAGCACTGCGAAATCATCCGGCACGAGCCGCAGCGTCTCCGTCAGATTAACAAAATCGCCGGAGCTGTCCTTGAGGCCGATGATGTTCTCGTGCTCGCTCAGCCGCGCGACCGTCTCCGGCGCAAGCGCGATGCCCGTCAAGTCAGGCATGCTGTACAGCACGAGCGGCACGGGCGCAGCATCCGCCACCGCCAGGTAATGCCCGATCAGCGCGGCCTGCGTCATCGCGCTCCGATAAAAGCCGGGCGTGATGACGAGCAGCGCGTCGGCTCCTGCTTCGGCATAGCGACGCACCTCTTCCATCGTCGCGTGCGTGCTCTGCTGTCCCGCGCCGACGATGAAAGCCATGCCCTCCGGCACGACGGCGCGCGCCGCCTCGATGACCGCGAAGCATTCGCGCTCGTTCAGCTGCACGCGCTCGCCCGTCGAGCCGAGCGCGACATAGCCGCTGACGCCCGTCCCGTTCCAACGCTCAATATTCGCGCGCAGCGCTTGAGCGTCGACACGTTCGCTCTCATCGAAGGGAGTGGGGAACGGCAGCAAGATGCCGCGCAGGCGCTCTGCCGAGAGCCGCGCGGCCACAGGAAGGGGTTGGTTTGTCTGGGTGTTCTTCGTCAAGCGAAGAGCATTATAGCGAGCCCTTCGGAAGGCACGCAAACCTGTGATCGACGCTGGGCTGCCGATTCAGTTTCATCAGCCGCCCGGTTCGTCGTCTCGCCCTGCGTGCCCCCGGCCATTTGGAAGAAGAGGTCGCCCTCGCGCACGGACGCAGCCTTAAAAAGGCTTGAATAAGGAGAAGAGCGTGTCCATGTCGAACGTGAAGCCGAAATTGCCTCTCACCTCCTTCTCCTTGAGCAGTTCCGTGCGATTGGCGAAGCTCAGCGATAAAGGTATTTTGACCCCGCTCTTTTTAATCGGGATCGTGAGTTTGAGCTGGCCGACGGCGATGTCGCCCTGCGTATTCGGCCGGCGCAGGTTGCCCAGAATTTCATCATTCATCAGGCGCTCGTA
Organism: Acidobacteriota bacterium; assembly: GCA_019247865.1. Lineage (GTDB taxonomy): Bacteria > Acidobacteriota > Blastocatellia > Pyrinomonadales > Pyrinomonadaceae > JACMLC01. Next base: position 1,822 of record JAFBAJ010000144.1, on the reverse strand, counting down.
TCTCCCGCCGAACGAGAAGACGGGTTTGCCCAGTCCGAGACCGATCTCGCCGAGCGGAGCATCGAACTGCAGGGCGAACTGAAAGTCACGAATGCGGTTGAACCCGTCCAACGGCTTTTCGTTGAAGATGCCGATAGCGCCGTTGAAGGTCAGGTCGAACCTTCCGCCGAGCCCCTTCTCCGCGATGAGGTTGAACCTGGAAATAGCCGGCGCGTCCGCCGGATGGTCGTTGAGGTAATCGAAGCTGATGATGGGAGCCTTGGCGATCTTATCGAGAATGCTTTCGCGCGCATTCAGCCAAGCCTCGAAACGCGTGTCAAAGCTACGCAGTTCGGCCAGCACAGTTGAGGTCAGGCTTTGGGGAGCTTTATTTAACTGCGCTCTCAAAACTGCATCTATCTGCGCGATCCCGTTCGCGTTGCGAATCTCACTGTCTGCGACCACGTACCATGCCTGGAGAGCCGGATCATTCCATTTATTGTTGAACGGATCCGTCAGGACCAGCAAAGATTTCTGGATCTGCGTGCTCAGGTCTGCGCCCTGTTGGGATAAGAAAGTATCCCAGTCCTTTTTGTATCTACTCAATCGCGCGTCGCGCTTGTTGTAAATATCCAGGTGGAGCGTGTAGCTCGAAATCTGTTGCCTCGTGCCGGTAAAGACTCCGGAGGTGCTGCCGCGCGTCGGGTCAAAAGAGATGCCGAAAGAGGCTCTTCTGAGAAAGCGCGTGGCGGGACTGTCCTCGTCGAAACCGCTGATGAAGCCATCCCCGGCAACGGCTTTGGCTAAGCCCGCGAAGTTGCCGCGAAAAGTGATGGTGGAGCCGCTGGTTGATCTCAAGAGCGCGCCGGAATCAACCGCGAACCCGAGGATCGCCGGAACGCTGCCTTTGCTGACGAGAGAGGTGCTCCCTGAATTCGAAGCATTGGCGCTGACCTGCTTGTCGGTTCTCTCTTCCTCTGCTGCCAGCACATACTCTGCCCTGCCCTCTCGCGCCAACAAAGCGATCATGAAAAAGAAGAAGTCCCGGCGAAGATCGAGTCCCTGAACCGGAGTGTCGGCTCGCCGTTTCTCTCGATCAATGACGGCCACTCTGGCACAGAAAAACTTTTCCAGCGTCGAGGCGCTGGCGAGGTTCCGGGCTACTTCCTCACAACTTCGGATCGGCAGAATGTCCGTCTGGCCTGCGACCGGAGCCACCACTGCGGCGGGCGCGGCCGTGGAAGTCAGCCCGCGGCTCATGCCTGAGGCGAGCGGCGGAGCGGTGGTGTTGGTTGAGGACAAAGCGACGCTCTCCGAAGCTGCGTCGGATGGGGGCTGGCTTTCCGCTTCGGCCGCGACCGTGGAGACCGCAGTTCCGGCTTCAGGTTGTTCGGGAGCTGGAGGCGGAGTAACCGCGACCGGAGACACGGACTGGCCGCCCTCAAGCGCACGCATATCCGCTTCCAACATTTGAATTGATTTATCAATGGCCTGACTCTCTTCTGTCGTGGCGGCCGACCCAAGCAGCAGCTTTAACTTTCGCTTGGCATCAATTCTGGCTTGTAACAGAGAGTGAAGCTTGCTGCGTGCGTTGTTTAAGTTGCCACGATTGACCTCTTTGTCCTGAGGCGAGATCGTTGTGTCACGCTCGACCAACTCTCGTCTCTGGATTTCATCTTTGAGCCGATTGAGCTCCGCGTCTGTGCCGTCCTGTGCATAAACCACAGTCAGACCGAGAGCCAGGCAGGCAAATAAGAGCAGTACTCTCGACGGATGCATTCGCATTGGCAAACCTCCAGATTTACTTTGCTGCGCCGGTCAAATGATATTGAAGGTGTACGAG
>JAFBAJ010000059.1 GCA_019247865.1 Acidobacteriota bacterium | reverse complement strand
GCGGGCGGCCCGCCGCGTTCAGGAAAAAGTCGTTCGCGTTCAGGGCGTCGTTGCGCAGGAACTCGTAGATGTTGCCGTGGTAGTGCGAGCCGCCCGACTTAGTGATGGCCTCGACGTTGCCGCCCGCGTTGCGCCCCTGCGACGCGTCGTAGAGGCTCGTCTGGACGATGAACTCCTGCAGGCTGTCAGTCGCAGGCACGGCGATGTTCGGCGTCGAGTTGGTGCCGATGGAGTTGGCGTCAATGCCGTTGATACGCACGTTGTTGCTCGTCGTGCGGTTGCCGTTGACCGTGATGATGGCGTCGCCGCGCCCCAGCTCAGTGTTGTTCGAGACGCTGGCGGAGGTGCCGGGCGAGAGCGTCAGCAACTGCTGGAAGTTGCGCGTCGGCAGCGGGAGCTGACGAATCTGCCGCTCTTCGATGACGCGCCCGACCTGCGAGCTCTCCGCTTGCGCGAGCGTCTGGTCGGCCGTCACAGAGACCGTGCCCGCCGAGACATCGCCCGTTTCGAGCCGCACATCAACCGTCGCCGTCTGCGTGACGTTGACGACGATCTCTTCGACCGAGACCGCCTTGAATCCCTGTGCCGTGACCTCCGCGCGGTACTTGCCCGGCGGCAGCAGCTGCACGGCGAAGTTCCCGTCCTCGTCGGTCACGGCCTGTCGCTCCAGCGCCGTGTCGGCGTTGATGATCTTAACCGCAGCGCCGGGCACACGCGCGCCGTTCGCGTCCACGACCGTGCCGCTCAGTTGCCCCGTTCCATTCTGTGCGAGCGCGAGCCGCGCGCCCGAAATCATGATGCAGATCAGCATCAGCCCCATGAGCCATTTGCTGCGTAACATATCTGGAAGACCTCCTCGTGCCTCAAGTGATGAACGGGGGCTAATCCGCTCAGTTAAAAACGAACGTACGTTTTTCTTTTCCGTCTTTGAGAAGAGCGCATGAGGCGCGCTCAATTTATTTCAATCTCTGATGTGCGAACAGTTTTATCTGCGAGACGTGCCGGGACGCTTGCGCGTCCGGCTCGGCCGCTGCCGTTTGGGCGGCTCCGGCCACTCGATTGTGCCCGGGCGCATCACGCCCCGGCAGAAGATCTCGGTCAGTCGGGTAATGACCTCATCGTCGTTGATCCCGAAATGGCGATTGCCGCCGAACAGTTTTTCGACCAGAAAATAGTTGAAGAACTGCATGTAAGCGGCCGTGAAACCGACCGCCGGATCGATCCCGTCGTAGAGCGCGTCACTCTCTTTCAGCTCCGCGAAGTAGGAGCTGAAACGACGCCGCAGGTTATGCGTCAGCCCCTCGAACATCTTGCGAAAATGGCGGTTCTCGAACTCCAGGACATCGATGTACATCAACAGCCAGAAGTCGTGATGGTCGTTGACCATCTCCTTCACCAGCCGCCCGAACTTGATCAGGCTGGCGGGCTGGAAGGGCTCCTCGATCTCATCGAACATCCCGCGCAGCCGCACGTCGATCACCTTCTGGTAGCGGCGGATGATGGATTCGAGGATCTCCTCCTTGGTGCGATAGTAGTTATACAGATTGCCGAGCGAAGTTCCGGCTCGCCCGGCGATGTCGCGCATGGAGGTGGCGTGAAAGCCCTGCTTAATGAAAAGCTGCTTCGCCGCTTCCTCGATGCGACCCTTCTTCTCTTCGATGACCTCTTGGCTGAGTTTGGGCATGAGCCTGCCTGAAAAAAACGAACGCTCGTATTTTATTCGTTATCGCCCGCTTGTCAAGCACTATTTTTCAGGGCAGGACGCAGAGGTCTTAACCGGCGCGGCTTCCGTTGGGCACTTCTCTTTCGGGCACGGCCAGTGCGGGCAGTATCCCGTCGCTGTAGCCGATGTCGAAGAGCATGCCTTCGGAGAGCTCGCCCATCATCTTCTTGGGCGCGAGATTGACGACGAAGAGGGCCTGCCGTCCTTCAAGCTCACGCGGGTTCTCGCGCTCCTGTTTGAGCCCCGCGAGAATCGTTCGCTGAAAGCTCCCGAAATCCACCGTCAGCCTGACCAGTTTGTCTGAGCCGCGCACTTCATCCACCGTCACGATTGTGCCGACGCGTATGTCCAGACGCTCCAGCGCGTCCAGCTCGACAGTCTGTTTGACCGGCACCGCTTTGATCTCATCCATCATCTTAACCTTCACGTTCGCTTGAGATTGTTTGTCGCTTTCTCGCCTGCCATTCGTCCGCCAGCATACCGTAAACGATATGGTCGTCATAGTGGTCGCGCCTCCACCTGACCTGCCGCACGACGCCTTCCTGCGTGAAGCCCAGGCGTTCGGGGACGCGACGGCTCCGTAGGTTCTCGCTCATGCAGCGAATCTCGACGCGGTGCAGCGACAGCTCGCCTAAGGCATGATCGATCATGGCGACGCAGGCTTTGGTGACGAGCCCGTGTCCCTGAAACTTTGCGCCGAGCCAGTAGCCCAGCTCAGTATTTTTGTGCTTCCAGTCAAGATAGCGATAGCGTATACAGCCCGCCAGCTCGCCCCTGAACCAGATGCCCGCGTCGAAGCCGTCGTTGGCGACGAACCTGTCGAGCGAGAGTTGAATCTGCCTGCGCGCGTCTTCCAGCGTGTAGTCTTCGCCGATCCAGAACATCCACTCGCCGATGTGCGTGCGGCTGCCGTAAGAGAGGTCGAAGAATTCCTGTAGGTGTTGCAGCTCAAGCAGCCGCAACTCTACCTCGGCATCGATCCTGTAGGTGAACATAAAAGTATGGTGATTTGTGGGATCAGACTTCGACTGTTTCCCCGCTCTGCTCTTCGGCGCTGAGACTCTTCGGAGCAAGCCGGTTCTGAATCACGACGGTTTTGAGGTTGACGAATTCGAGCAGGCCCTGCACGCCCAGCTCGCGCCCGTAGCCCGAACGCTTGACGCCGCCGAAAGGCAGGCGCGGGTCCGAAGCCACCAGTCCGTTGATGCAGACCATGCCCGCCTCCAGCTCTGAGATAAATTGCGCGGACTCCTCTTCATCATTCGTCCAGGCGCTCGCGCCGAGCCCGAAGCTCGTTTCGTTGGCGAGACGAATGGCTTCCTCCAAACTGTGCACGCGAAAAAGCATGGCGACGGGGCCGAACAGCTCTTCACGCGCGACGGGCGCGTTCGTTGGAATCTCCGCGAGGACGCTCGGCGCATAATAAAAGCCCGGACGGTCGAGACGCACGCCGCCCGTGACGAGCCGCGCGCCAGCATCCACAGCCGCGCGCACCTGCGCGTCCAGAGCGAGCAGCGCACGCTCTGTCGCCAAGGGGCCGATGTCCGTTGCCGCGTCGAACGGATCGCCGACGCGCAATGCTTCCATGCCTGCGACGAAGCGGCCGGCGAACTCTTCGTAAACCTCTGCGGCGATGATGAAGCGCTTGGCGGCGATGCAGGACTGGCCGCTGTTGAGCGTGCGCGCGCGGACGGCCGTGTGCGCGGCCTCTGCGATGTCGGCGCTGGGCATCACGATGAAGGGATCGCTGCCGCCCAGCTCAAGCACTGTCTTCTTGATATACCGTCCGGCCTGCGCGGCGACGATGCTCCCGGCCGACTCGCTCCCGGTCATGGTGACGGCCGCGACGCGCTCGTCTGCGATCACGCACGCGACTTCCGCCGAGCCGATGAGCAGAGTTTGCAGAGCGCCCACTGGAAAACCCGCGCGCTCAAAGAGCTCTTCGATGGCGAGCGCGCACTGCGGCACGTTCGAGGCGTGCTTGAGCAGGATCACGTTACCGGCCATCAGCGCGGGCGCGGCCACGCGTATGATCTGCGAGAAAGGAAAGTTCCACGGCATCACAGCGAGCACCGCGCCCAGCGGCTCGTAGCGGATATAGCTCGCGTGCGCGCCGGTTTGTATGAACTCGTCTGCGAGAAAGCTGGCGGACTCTCCTGCGTAATAGCGGCAGACGCGCGCGCACTTCTCTATCTCGCGCACGGCCGCCGCGAAAGGCTTGCCCATCTCCAGCGTGATGAGACGACTGTAACGATGCTTCTCGGCTTCGAGCAGCGCACTGACACGGAGCAGCATTGCTGAGCGCGCGAGATGAGACGTGCGCCTGTACGCGCGAAAAGTTTCGACCGCGAGTTGCAGCTTCTCCTCTATCTCTGCGCGCGTGTGCGGCTCAAAGCTCGCCAGCAGCTCGCCCGTCGCCGGAT
>JAFBAJ010000678.1 GCA_019247865.1 Acidobacteriota bacterium | reverse complement strand
AAAAAGTCTAAGAGCAAGAACGCCCGCGGCGCGCTGACGGCGAAAGAGAAGCGCGCCGAGCAGAGGCGCGACGCACGTTCGAGCAAGAAAGAGGTGGCCCGCCGCGGTGACGACCGCCGCTCGACACGCGGGATGTCGAAGCGCGAGCGGCAGGCCGAATCGCGCCGCCTCGCCGCCGAGCGCCGCCGCGAAGCCATCGAAGCAGCGCGCCGTGCAGAGGCCGCACGACAGGCCGCCATCGCACGCCAGCGCGCGATCGATCAGGGTTTAAGAGACGAGACCGCCGCCAACATCCTCAAGGACGAGACGACCGGAGAGGATTTGGAGATACGCCGCATCGCGGTCGCCGCGCTCGGCAACGCGGCCGGCTCGGTCGTCGTGATGGACCCGAAAACGGGGCGCGTCTACACGGTCGTCAATCAGGACTGGGCGCTGCGCAAAGGCTACAAGCCGTGCTCGACGATCAAGCTCGTGACTGGCCTGGCCGGGCTCTGCGAAAACGTGATCGACCCGCTCGCGCCGGTCGGAGGCCGGGGCGTCGACCTGACGACCTCGCTCGCCTATTCCGACAACCCGTACTTTCAGAGCGTCGGCGGACGCGTCGGCTTTGACCGCATCATGACCTACGCGCGCGACCTCGGACTCGGCGAGCGGACGGGCGTCAACTACGCGAACGAATCGCCCGGACGCGTGCCGCTCTTCAAGACCGGCTACGCGGTCAACCACATGTGCTCTCACGGAGACGATTTCGAGGTCACGCCGATCCAGCTCGGCGCGCTGGTCTCGGCCATCGCCAACGGCGGCGACCTGCTGATGCCGCACGTCCCGCGCTCGCCGGAAGAGACCATCCGGTTCAAGCGAGAAGTGCGCCGCCGCATCAACATTCCTGAAGAGACGCTCAAGCGGATGGTGCCGGGCATGATCGGCGCGGTCAATTACGGAACGGCCAAGCTCGCCTATGACCCTGTGCAGACGGTGGCCGGAAAGACCGGCACCTGCATCGGACAGGGCGGGTGGCTCGGGCTCTTCACCTCTTATGCTCCGGTCAGCGATCCCAAGCTGGCGGTGGTCGTCGTGATGCGCGGCTCCGGCGCGCGCGGGAAGGCTGCGGCGGCGATTGCCGGAAAGATCTATCGCGCGCTCAACGGCCGCTTCGGCACGCCGACCAACATGCAGTACGCGAACACGCCCGAAGCGCTCGCGCCGCGCCCGAATTCGAAGGCGGCCATCGTGAGCGACGAGTCGGAGGCGGACGAAGCCGCACGCGCCGGAGTTGACCCGACGGATGAAAGCGGCGCTCAGGAGATGGAGCGTCCCGCCGTCAAGAGCGTCCTGATGCCCGTCCCGTCCAGAACGAACGAGCCGAAAGCGGGCGCCGCGACGCCGTCCGCGACGCCCATGCCTGGAGCGCAGGAGGCCCAAAGGCCGCGCCGCGTGGCGACGCCGCGCCCCTGAAACACGGCCTTCACTACTCTCCTCTAAAACCAGTTCGCGCCGGACTTTCGTAAATTGATTGCAGAGAAAGTCCGGCGCGTTTTTGTGTCTCCGAACGTCACAAAAATTTGAGGTGTGCGGCCGGGCTCCGGCCTTGACACCGGGGCGATGGTTGCATGATGATGCGCCCAACGCACTTTTAGGTTTTACACCTGAATATTGCAAGCAAGTTGCGGCCTTCCCCCTGTACTGACGATGCACCAAATCGGCAACCGAAACGGAGTGCCGTTGCATCTGAATGTTCGCGCTTCGAGAAGGCGAAGCTTGTGAGCCCCCGTAGAAGCACTGCTCAAGAATTTTAGGATCTAGCATATCGCTTGGAGGACTGCGACCGATGAGAAAGCTGATTCAAATCATAACTCTGGGCCTGATGGCGACGCTGCCGCTTGCCGCCACCGCGCTCGCGCAAACGCCCACCTCGACGCCGGAGACGACGACCGCCGCGACCACACAGGATGACCCGGACGCCAAGGCTGCGCTCTACAATAAGGTCCGAGAGAACATCAAGACCAACCAGCCGGTGGCCTATGAAGCTGCCAAAGAATACATCCAGAAATATCCGAACGACACCGACCAGATCGCCACGTACCTGAGAGGCTTCATCACCAAGTACGAAGCCGGCACGCGCGACCTGAATTGCGGCAAGTTCATCGCGGACAAGAAGTGGAGCGATGCTTTCTCGCTGTGCAAGCAGATCGCCACTGACAAGCCGGACAGCCTGGCCGCCAATCTCAACACTTCGTGGGCCGGATTCCAGCTCGCGTTGAGCGGCAACAACGCCAGCAACACGGAGGCGACCAACTTCTCCAGGAAGACCATCCAGCTCATCGAGTCCGGCAAGTCGCTCGAAGAGGGCAAGCCCTATCCGGACAAGGACAAGAACGAGTCGCTCGGCTGGCTCAACTATTCGCTCGGCCTCTATCAGGTGAGAGCTAATCAGGCGAACGACGCCGCCGCTTCCTTTATCAAGGCTGCGAGTTACGAAAGCTCTGCCAAGAACAATCCGTTCCTCTATTCTCTGCTCGCCAACGTGTACGAGGGCGAGTACGGACGCTTGCAGGAAGAGTACGACAAGAAGTTCAAGGGACAGCCGGAGTCGGATGAGAGCAAGGCCGCGCTCCTGCAGGTCAAGAATTTCCTGGAGCCGATGATCGACGCCTACGCGCGCGCCATCGCCTACAGTGGCGAGACGCCTTCGTATCAGCAGATCAAGACCGCTTCGCGCCAGCGTCTGGAAGAGCTCTACAAGTTCGCACGTGGTTCCGCCGACGGGATGGACGCGCTGATCGCGAGCGTCAAGACCAAGCCGCTGCCGCCGCAGCCGTCCGCGCCCGTGATGCCCGCCGCGCCTGCCACAACGACCGGCGCCACGATGACCGACAACGGCAGCGCGAGCGGCACGAAGGCCAGCGCCATGACTCCGGCCACTTCCGCTCCGACGGCGACGCCGAACACGACGACCAACCCGACTCCGGCCACGACGAC
>JAFBAJ010000611.1 GCA_019247865.1 Acidobacteriota bacterium | reverse complement strand
ATGACGAAGCGGCGGCCGACCGCGACCGGCTGCCAGCCGCGCTTCCATTCGCCGAGCCAGTCGCGGTCTGCGACCTCGCTGAAATTCATCCCGCGCACGGATGAAGAGGGCAGGCCGTAGATCCTGAGAGCTTCAAAGAGAGCTTCGCGCACGCCTTCACGTTCGGGCACAGCGTCGAAGTAAGCGACGACGATCATCCGCTCGTCGCCCGCCTCGAAGCTCTGCGTGCCGAGCGCGCCCGCTTCCATCAAAGCATACTCCACAGCCTCGCGCGCTGCGGCTTCCGACATCACATCAAGCTGGTACCAGAATTTATTCATTGATGCCCATATCGTCGAGCAGGTGCTCTTTGTCGCGCCAGTCGGCCTCGACCTTGACGAACAGCTCCAGATGGCAGCGATGCCCGATCAGTTGTTCGATGTCGCGGCGTGCCTTGATGCCTGTCTCTTTCAAACGCTCTGCGCCCTTGCCGATGATGATGCGTTTCTGCGACGGGCGCTCGACGTAGATGGCGCAGTAGATGCGTGTGAAGTCCGGGCGCTCCTCTTCGTACTTCTCGGTCACGACCGCCGTCACGTACGGAATCTCTTCGCCCGTCGATTGTAGAATCTTCTCGCGCACGATCTCCGCGACCATCTGCCTCAAGGGTTGATCGGTCAGCTCGTCCTCCTCGAAGATCGGCGCGCCCGCGGGCAGGTGCTCGACAATCTCTTTGAGCAGGACTTCGACCATCTCGCCCTTGAGCGCAGAGAGCGGCACGACCGCGCGCCAGTCATACTCCTGCCCGTACCATTCCATCAACGGCAGCAGCTTCGACTTGTCCGCGAGCTTGTCCGTCTTGTTCAGGAGCAGGAGCGATGGCTTTCCCGACTTCTTCACGAGGTCTAAGACGAAGCGGTCGCCGTTGCCGGTCGAGACGGTCGCGTCGCGTATCAGGCAGACGAGGTCTACGCCTTCGAGCGCGTCATGCACGGCGGCCATCATCCGGCGGTTCAGGAGATAACCGGGCTTGTGCACGCCGGGCGTGTCGACGAGCACGATCTGCCCCTCTTCGCGCGTGATGACGCCCTGAATCCTGTGGCGCGTCGTCTGCGGCTTGTTCGAGACGGCCGCGATCTTTTCGCCGACCAGGCGATTGAGCAAAGTGGACTTGCCCGCGTTCGGGCGGCCGATCAAAGCCACATAGCCGCTCCGAAAAATTTTGCTCTCCGATTGTTCAAGCATTATTTTAGGCGTCATCATACACGATAAATGGTCTTTGGTCTTTGGCTTTTGGTCTTTGGACGCGAGCTATCCTTGAATGATATGACACAGGCTTGATAAGACATCGAAGGCCAAAGATCAAAGGCCAAAGACCTTTTTTTCCATTAAGTGAAACTTTTTCCCGGCCCGCGACACTTACTCTGCGGAAGACGATGATGAAGCGGCTGGCAATTGAGGCGATGAGGCAGGCGGGCGAGGGCGACCGCGCGGCTGGAACACTGATGAACAGTGCAGAGGACTTGATTGCGCGCGTCCGCGCCGGTGACGACGAGGCCTTTCGTCTGATCTTTGAACGCTACGCCCGGCCCGTCCTCAGTTTTATCTATGACCTCGTGGGCGAGCGCGCGCTGGCCGAAGAGCTGATGCAGGAAACTTTCGTGCGCGGCTACAAAAACCTTGCGGCCCTGCGCGACGAGACGAAGCTTTCGACCTGGCTCTTCGGCATCGCGCGCAACGTGGCGCGCGAATCCCTCCGCACACAGCGGCGCAAGCGGAGCCAGCTCGAACTGGACGACCCGCTCGTCACGGAGCTGCACGACCGGGGCCTGCCGCCCGACGACCGTTTGATAAACAAGGAGATGCACCGGGCGATCCGCGTGGCCTTAGGCACGCTCGATGAAGACAAGCGGCTGGTCTTCGCGCTCAAGGTCTTCCAGCAGCAGAGTTATGAGGAGATAGCTGTGATCACAGGTTTTTCGATGGCGAAGCTCAAGACGGACCTGCACCGCGCGCGCGCGGAGATGCGTCGCCTGCTTCGCCCTTACATGGAGGTGGGCGATGAAGTGTGAAGAGTGCTCAGCCCTCATTGAAGAGTACGTTGACGGAGAGCTCTCCGGGCGAGAGGCCGAACGCCTGACGGCGCACCTCGCGCTCTGCGCCGCCTGCGCGCAGGAAGTGGACGAGCTCGTCCGCGAACAGGAGCTCTACGCGCGCTATCAGCGCGAGGTCGAAGTCGCGCCGGCGATGTGGCAACAGGTGCGCGCGCGGATTGAGGAAGAGAAAGAGCAGGAGGCTCGGTCTTCAAACACGAGCGCGGGCTGGCGCGGCTGGCTGGCGGAGACTTTCGGCGCGCGTGCTCTCTTGCGTCCGGCCTTCACGATGGCGCTCGTCATCATCGCGCTCGGCCTCGCGGCCTTCGCCGTCTACCGATCTTTGAACACGCGCCGCACACAGCCGACAGCGGTGGCGATCCACAACGCACAGCCGTTGCCGCCTTTCGACATTGAGGTGACGCCGGAAGCTCCTGAGAAAGCGGCGACCGCAGCAGCCGTCGCCCCCGCTTCCGCGAAGAGACCGGAACTGATTCGCGCGAGCGCGAAGAGCAGAGGTTCAGTCACGAAACAGCCCGCGCCGGAAAATTCGCGCTCGCTGGCTGAGACGCTGGCCGAAGTCGAGCAGCGCGCGGCGCTCGTCGCCGCGAGAGATGAACAGGTCGCGGGCGCGCCTGAGCAGCCGCTGGACCCGGACATGGAGCTGGCGCGACACGTCGAGAAGGCGCAGCTCCTCCTGCGCTCTTTCCGCAACGTGCGCCTCGCCGAGACGAGCCACGCGCCCGACATCTCTTATGAAAAGGAGCAGGCGCGCAGACTGCTCTATCGCAACATCATCCTGCGGCACGACGCGGCGGAGCAACGGAACACGGCTAATGAAAAGCTGCTGGCCGCGCTGGAGCCGATCCTGCTCGACATCGCCAACCTGCCCGATCATCCGGCGGACGCAGACATCCGCTCCATCGAGCAGCGCATGCGCCAGAAAGAGATCATGACTGCATTACAGGTTCATTCATTGATGGCTCAGAATTAATTTTGATAAAGGCTGAAAGAGATGAAGATGCACACACACACACTGTTTTATCCCACGAGAACGGCGCTGACCATGACGGTCTGTTTGCTGGCTCTGCTCCTGCTCACGGGCGCGCTCTCAACGGTCGCCGCGCAGAAGAATTTTGAGAAGCTGACGCGCTTCGTCCAGACGCAGAACGCATCGGAAGCGTCGGCCAAAGTTTTCCGCGCCGGGCGCGATTTCATCGGCGAAGAGAACTGGAAGGGCGCGGTCGAGAAGTTCCAGAGCTTCATCGAGCAATATCCGAAAGACGCGGGCATAGACGCGGCGCTCTACTGGCTCGCCTTCGCGCAGTTCAAGCTGGACCGGCTGACCGAGGCCAGCAGCCAGCTTCAGCGCCTGCTCAAAAAATATCCGAACTCGAACTGGGCCGACGACGCGCGCGCCCTGCAAATCCAGATCGGCTCGCAGCAGGGCAGGGCCGTCGAACCCAGCAGCGATGATGACGAGGAGATCAAGATCGTCGCCCTCGAATCGCTCTTTCGCTCAAACCCGGAGCGCGGCCTGGCCTTCGTCCAGAACATGTTCAAGCCCGGCTCGAACGCCAGCCGCCACATGAAGGAGGCGGGCATCGAATTCATCCGTCGCTTCGGCGAAGAGAAGGCCGTGCCCCTGCTCATCGACATCATCCGCAACGAGCGCGACGCGGAGCTGCGTAAGGCCGCGATTGAAACTCTCGGCCGGACGGGCGACGAACGCGCCTTCGAAATTCTGGTCGAGATGGTCAAGACTTCTACCGATGATGACGTGAGCAACGCCGCCGTCTTCGCCATCTCGCGCTTCAAGTCCGAACGCTCGCACCCTGTGCTCTTTGAGATGGCGCGCTCCGCCAAGTCCGTCGAAGTCCGCAAGAACGCCATCTTCTACCTCAGCCGCGAGGGCAGCGACGACGTGCTCGACGAGCTGATGCGGCTCTATGCATCCGAGCCGGACGTAGAGGTCAAGAAGCAGATCGTCTTCGCGCTGAGGCGCATGAACACCCCGCGCTCCATCGCCAAGCTCTACGAGGTCGCGTCCGGCAACGGCGACGTGGAGGTGCGCAAGGACGCCATCCACTGGATCGGTCAGCGCGGCGACGCGCAGGCCATCGAGTACCTGATTAAAACCTATGACGCCGAGACGAATGAAGAGATGAAGAATCAGATCATCTTCGGCCTCAGCCGCACCAACCAGAAGAGCGCGCTCCGCAAGCTGATGGAGATCGCGCGCCACGACAAGTCGCTGGAGCTGCGCAAGCAGGCGGTCTTCTGGCTCGGCCGCAGCGACGACCCGGAAGCGGCGCAGTTCCTCGAAGACATACTTAAATAAGCGTCAACGTCAGTGCCGCCTGCGGTAGCGGGCGGTACTGACGGAAGACTTAACCGTTACCAGAGAGACACATTCGATGAGAAGAGCTTTCCTGCCCTGCTGTCTCGCGGCCGTCATCATCTGCCTGGCCGGTTCGGCGGCGGTCGCCATCATCCTGCGGCATGACGTGGAAGAAGCGCGCTCCATCGCTCTCGCGGCGAAATACCCCGCGGCCGGAACCTTGCAGGAGCAGGTCGGCTGCACTCTGATCGCTCCGCAGTGGGCCGTGACGGCCGCGCACACGGTCGAGAGCAATCCGCCCTTCATCAACTATTACGTCGTCTTCGGCGGCGCGCGCTACGAGGTTGAGAAGCTCATCATTCATCCGGCGCGCGTCCGCGATGCTGTCGACAGCGACAACGACATCGCGCTCCTGAAATTGAAGCAGCCCGTCAACGGCATTGCTCCCGCGCTGCTCTATGAAAAGGATGACGAGGCGGGCAAGCCCGTGACGATAGTCGGGATCGGCAAGCTCGGCACGGGACTGACCGGCCCCGTCGGGGAGAAGACGAAAGTCGCGCACGCCGCGACCAATCGCATCGAGGCGACCTTTGAAAAATCTCTGGTCGTGACCTTCGACGCGCCGCCGGGCGGAACCGAGCTCGAAGGCATCGGCGGCCCAGGCGACAGCGGCGGTCCCATCTTTTACGAAGAGGGCGGCAAGCTCTACCTGATGGGCGTCAGCAACTTCAACAGCGGCGACCCGGCGGACAAAACCGAAGGGCGCTATCACACGCTCGACGGGATGTGCCGCATCTCGTCCAAGCGCAGGTGGATTCAGGAGATCATCGCCGCCGACCCGCCGGACACGATGTGGAGCCCGCTCAAAAAACTCAAGGGCGAAGGCGGCTGGCCGGGCATGGCGAAGGAGCGCGCGACGGCCTTCTTCAAAGCCTGGAACTCCGGGCAGGAGGCGATGATCGCTAAATTTTATGCGGAGCATCGCCCGCCCTCTGCGCAGGGGCTGACGCCGGAAGCGCGCGCCAAAGGCTGGCAGGAACTGCTGGACACGTACGGCGCATATCGCCCGTACGGCTATGCGCAACATGGCGCGTACACATTGGGCGTGCTGGTCTACTCCGAGCGCGCGAAAATCTGGCGCGGCGTCCTCTTCGAGCTCGAAGAGTCGAAGCCGCACCGCGTCAGGAGCATCAAGATGTGGGACGCCGCCGCGCCGATCTAACTCAATGGTCTTGGGTCTTGGGTCTTTGGCCTTTGTGCGTGACTCAAGCTTGAATGAT
>JAFBAJ010000417.1 GCA_019247865.1 Acidobacteriota bacterium | reverse complement strand
CGACGCTTACATGCGCGACTTCCGGCTCGTCATCCCGAAAGACTGTATGGCCTCCAACAGACCGGAGGACAACGAGCACGCGCTGGAGATCATGCGCACGGTTCTGAAAGCCGACACACGCCCTTCCGACGAAATCGATCTTGAAGCATTAAAGCGCGAGGCGGGCCGCAGACCTGTGCCACACAACGAAGAGCCGCCCACGCCTCAGTTCGCCGAGAAACGTTAAGACGACACGCGCTTCACCATCGCTGAATCATTAAAAAGGAGCATCCATGCGGCGTATCTTTCGTGAGAACGGTCTTTCCATCGCGCTCTTCAGCATGTTCTTCCTGACCCTGCTCATCGGGCAGACCTGGACTGGCTATCGTGAGAACAACCATAACCGGGAGGATCATGGACTGAGCGCCATCAGCTATCCGGCCTACCTCGTCTCAGACCATTTTCTCGAAGCCACTGCGGAGAACTGGGAATCCGAGTTTCTGCAAATGTTCGTCTTCATCGTGCTGACGGCCTTTCTCTATCAGAAAGGCTCCGCCGAATCCAAAGACCCGGACAAGAAGGAGGAGACGGTCGACCGCGAGCCCAAACCGGGGCGACCCAAGAAGAACGCTCCGTGGCCTGTGCGCAAAGGCGGCTTCGTGCTCAAGGTGTACGAGAACTCGCTGTCGCTGGCGATGCTGCTGCTGTTCCTGCTCTCTTTCCTCATGCACGCGCTCGGCGGCAAAGGCGAATACAATCAGGATCAGCTCCTGCACGGCGGCGAGCAGGTCACGATGCTGGGCTACATGGGAACCTCGCGCTTCTGGTTCGAGTCGCTGCAAAACTGGCAGAGCGAATTTCTCGCCATCGGCTCGATGGTCGTGCTGACCATCTGGCTCAGGCAGAAAGGCTCGCCCGAATCCAAACCCGTCGACAGCCCGCACAGCCAGACCGGAAGCGACTGAAGAAGGGTAAAAGGCAAAAGTAGAAGCGGGAGCCACTTTCAAATAAAAGTGGCTCCCGCTTTCCCTTTGCTTTTTTTACTTTTAGCTTCTTACTTCTCCCTGCGCATGGCCGAGAGCGAGAGCTGGCGTGCGCGCGGGAGGGCTTCGAGGGCGCGTGCGACCTGCGGGTCGTCCTCGATGAGCACCTGGTCTGCGGTCACGCGGCCGTAGGCGGCCGTGATGATGTTGTAGCGGAGCTGCAATTCGATAAAGGCGCGATTGCGGTCGAGCTGCGCGGCGATGGCGCTCCACGAACCGTTTTTGACGACGAAGTTTTTGAAGGCCTGATAGAGCGCCTCGTTGACGGGAAAGTCCGCCGGCTGAAGCTTGTGCTCGAAATCAATCGCGCGCTGTACTTTGTAGGACTCAAAGCCGTTGATGCGTCCGTTGACCAGCTCGCGCGTGAAGGCGAAGAGCGGGCTCGTGAGCCGGAGCTGCGCGACATTGAGCGTGCGCGGCTTGACTGCTTCGTCCGGCGCGATGCCTGCGCCGCTGTAGACCGGACGGCCGAGGTCCGTGTGGCTCTCAGGCCCGGTCGGCTTCTGCGCTGCTTCGCCCGCGCCGCGCAGGTAATCGTAGAGACTGACGCTCGAATAGTCGCGCTGGATCAGGCGGCCCGAAGGCGTGTAGTACTTGGCGGTCGTCAGCGTCAGCCCCGTCCCGTATTCCAGGTTGTTGATGCTTTGCACGAGGCCCTTGCCGAAACTGTTCTCGCCGACGAGCAGGGCGCGGTCGTGATCCTGCAACGCGCCCGCCACGATCTCCGAGGCCGAAGCGGAGTTGCCGTTGATCAGCAGCACAATCGGAACCTGATCCGGCGTCGAATTCTCCGCGCGATAGACTCTGTCGCTGAGGCCGCTCCGCCCACGCTGCGTCAGAATCACCTGCCCTGAAGGCAGGAACTGCTCGGCCACACGAATCGCCTGATCGAGCAGCCCGCCCGGATTGTTGCGTATGTCGAGCACGAGCGAGGTCATGCCACGCCCGTGCAGGTATTCGAGCGCGTAGCTCAGCTCGTCGGCCGTCGTGTAGTTGAAGCCGTGCGTCATATCTATGTAGCCGACGCCGGGCTTCAACAGGTAGGCGTCCGGAACAGAAGGCTGCGGGACGGCTTCGCGCGTGAGCTCGACCGTTTCGACCTTGCCGTTCGCGGCGCGCTCGACCGTCAGCTTGACGATGGAGCCGCGCGGCCCGCGTATCTGATCGCGCACTTCGAGCGAAGTTTTCTCAGCCATCTCCGCGCCGTTAACTTTGAGAATGCGGTCGCCGAAGCGCAGTCCGGCGCGCGCGGCGGGCGAGTTCTCGAAGGTCGCCAGAACATAGGTCTCGACCTGCTCGCCGAGGCGCTGGTTCCCGATGGAAGCGCCGATGCCGTAATACTCCGAACGCTGATCGGTCTTGAACTCGTCGTACTCTTCGCGGTCGTAATAGTTCGAATGCGGGTCGAGCGTGCGCAGCATCCCGATGATCGAGGACTTGAAGACGGTGTTGTAATTGAGCTTGTTCCCGTCCACGTAGTTGTCCTGAATGACCGACAGGGCTTCGTTGAAATCCTGTTCGATGGCGGCGGCGGCTTCGCTCAGTCCACGCCCGCGCGGCAGGCCCATCCGGCGCGCGTTCGACGTGCCGCTCGAAGGCTTCTGCGTCGGAGACTGGGCGAAGACGAAAGACGGAACGGAAAGGGAGATCAACAGGAGCGCACAGAGCGCGAGCGACAATCTGTTCTTCACTTGGGGACGAGCCTCTTTTTTGAATTTAGATCCGAGAAGGTCAAGCGCGGCGACAAGATCGGCGGCCGCCGCGTTCAATAGTACACGGAGAAAGGGTAAAGTAGGAAGGCCAATCGCGCGCCCTGGTGGTGGCCTAAATTCAACTCCTCTGCGCGATCTCTGTGTCTCTGCGTTGAGCACTGGTCAGCATTATCTCACCGCAGAGGCGCAGAGAGCCGCAGAGGACACGCAGAGGAGTTGAATTCAGGACACTACGCCAAAAACGACCGCT
>JAFBAJ010000254.1 GCA_019247865.1 Acidobacteriota bacterium | reverse complement strand
CATCAATTTCAAGTGCAGGAGTTTCGTCGGCCGGAGTTCGAGGTCACGGCCGAGGCGAGCGAGGGGCCGCACTTCGTCGGAGGAGACGCGACGGCGACCGTCAGCGCGAGCTACTTCGCGGGCGGCGCGTTGCCCAACGCAGAGGTGCGCTGGACTGTGACCTCCACGCCGGGACAGTTCACGCCGCCCAATCGCTCGGACTTCATTTTCGGAAAATGGATTCCGTGGTGGGAGGCTTATAACAACAGCGGGAGCGAGCGCCACACAGAGACCTTAGGCGCACGCACGGACGCGAGCGGCAAGCATCACCTCAAGATAGATTTCGAGTCGGTCAATCCGCCGCGCGCCTCGAACGTGACGGCGCAGGCGAGCGTGACGGATGTCAACCGCCAGACGTGGACGGCTACGACGCAGATGCTCGTCCATCCGGCAGACCTCTACGTCGGCGTGCGCAGCCCGCGCACCTTCGTCCAGAAGGGCGAGCCGCTCGTCGTCGAATCAATCGTCACAGACCTCGACGGCAAAGCGATCGCGGGTCGTGACATCAAGCTGCGCGCAGTCCTGCTTGACTGGGCTTACAAGAACGGCGAGTGGCGAGAGGAGGAGCGCAACCCGCAGGATTGCAACATCAAATCCGCGAGCGAGGCCGTGCGCTGCACCTTCACTTCCAATGAAGGCGGCAGGTATCGCGTCACCGCTTCGATCATGGACGACCGTGAGCGGCGCAACGAGAGCGAGCTGATGCTGTGGGTCGCGGGCGGCAACCGTCCTCCGCAGCGTGAGATCGAAGAGGAGAAGGTCGAGCTGATTCCGGATCGCAGGGATTACCGGCCGGGCGAGACGGCGGAGATACTGGTGCAGGCTCCCTTCTATCCGGCGGAGGGCGTGCTGACTCTGCGCCGCAGCGGCATCGTCAAGACCGAGAGCTTCAGGATGGAGGGGCCGTCCGAGACGCTGAAGATTCCGATTCTCGAAAGCTACCTGCCGAACATCTACGTGCAGGTCGACCTCAACGGCGCGGCCGCGCGCACGGACGATACCGGACAGGTGGACGCAAAGCTGCCTAAGCGTCCGGCCTTCGCAAGCGGCAGCCTGAACCTCTCCGTCCCGCCGCTCACGCGCAGGCTACAGGTGACGGCTGCGCCGCAGGACAAAGCCCTGGAGCCGGGCGGCGAGACGACGGTCAACGTCGAGATCAAAGACGCCGCGTCTCGTCCGGTGGCGAACAGCGAGGTCGCCGTCGTCGTGGTGGATGAAGCCGTGCTGGCTCTGACCAATTACAAGCTCGACGATCCGCTGACGGTCTTCTACGGACAGCGCAGCACGGATACTTCAGACTTTCGCCTGCGCGAGCATGTACGGCTCAGGAGTCCGGAGGACTTGAAAAATACTGGAGGAGGGGACCGTCAGGTGGCTGGCGGAGCCCCCAGCGCGGAGTTCGGACGTAACAGCGGCGTCCTGTTTGATGGGAGCACGCAGAGCCAGTCGTCGCGTGACGCGTTCATGAGGCCCGCACCCGCGCCCAAAATGGCCGCCGCAAGGAAACAGGGGAGCGAAGAGACACCGATCAACGTGCGCGAGAACTTCAACGCTCTCGCGGTCTTCGCGGCGGCGGTTCCGACCGATGCCAACGGACGAGCGGTGGTTAAAGTCAAGCTGCCCGACAACCTGACGCGCTATCGCGTGATGGCCGTCTCGGTCGCGGGCGGCAAACAGTTCGGCTCAGGCGAATCGAGCATCACGGCGCGGATGCCTTTGATGGCGCGCCCGTCCGCGCCGCGCTTCCTGAATTTCGGCGACAAGTTTGAATTGCCCGTCGTCCTCCAGAATCAGACCGACCAGCCGATGACGGTCGACGTGGCCGTGCGCGCGACCAACGCGGAGCTGACGGCCGGAGCGGGGCGGCGCGTGACCGTGCCCGCCAACGACCGCGTCGAGGTTCGTTTTCCGACGAGCGCGAATAAAGCAGGCACCGCGCGCTTTCAGCTTGCGGCGGTCGCGGGGCGCTGGGCGGACGCGGCGGAGATTTCTCTTCCGGTCTGGACGCCTGCGACGACCGAAGCCTTTGCGACCTACGGCGAGATCGATCAGGGCGCAGTCGCGCAGCCGGTCAAAGCTCCGCCGGAGGTCTTCAAGCAGTTCGGCGGGCTTGAGCTGACGACTTCGTCCACGCAGTTGCAGGAGCTGACGGACGCAGTGCTTTACCTGACCTCGTATCCGTACGAATGCTCTGAACAGCTCTCTTCGCGCGTGCTGGCGATCGCGGCGCTGCGTGATGTGCTGACGGCGTTCAAGGCCAAAGACCTGCCGCCGCCGGAGGAGTTGAAGGCGGTGGTGGCGCGCGACCTCAAGCGCCTGCAGGGGATGCAGAACGATGACGGAGGCTTCGGCTTCTGGCAGCGCGGCGACAAGTCCTGGCCGTATGTCAGCATACACGTCGCGCACGCGCTCACACGCGCGAAGGAGAAGGGCTTTGACGTGCCGGACGAGATGCTGGCGAAATCGCACAAGTACCTGCGCGAGATCGAGAACCACATCGAGAGCTATTACAGCGTTGAATCAAGGCGTGCGCTCATCGCTTATGCGCTCAACGTGCGGCTGCGCTTGAAGGACCGTGATGCTGCGCGCGCGCGTCGTCTGGTGGCCGAAGCCGGAGTGGAAAAACTTCCGCTCGAAGCGGCCGGTTGGCTGCTGCCCGTGCTGTCCGGCGACGGCGGCTCAAGGGATGAGGCGGAAGCCATTCGCCGCCTGCTCAATAATCGCGCGACGGAGGACGCGGGCACGGCTCACTTCGTCACGTCGTACAGCGACGGCGAACAACTGCTGCTTCATTCGGAGCGGCGCGCGGACGGCATCATCCTCGAAGCACTCATCGGCGACCAGCCGCAGAACGAGCTGATTCCGAAGATCGTGCGCGGGCTGCTCGCACATCGCACGCGCGGGCGCTGGCTGAACACGCAGGAAAACGTCTTTATCCTGCTCGCGCTCGACCGCTACTTTGCGACCTACGAGAAGACGACGCCGGACTTCGTCGCGCGCGCGTGGCTCGGTCAGAGCTATGCGGGCGAGCATGAGTTTCGTGGACGCACGACCGAGCGCTTCAACGTCAACATTCCGATGCGTTATCTGGCTGAGAAGCAGGGCACGCAGAATCTTGTGCTCAGCAAGGAGGGCGTGGGGCGGCTCTATTATCGCTTAGGGATGCAGTACGCGCCGACCTCGCTGAAGCTCTCTCCGGCCGATTACGGTTTCACGGTCGAGCGCGTCTACGAGGCCGTTGATGATCCGGCGGACGTGCGGCGTGACGCGGACGGCACGTGGCGCATCAAGGCCGGCGCGAAGGTGCGTGTGCGTTTGACGATGGTCGCGCCGACGCGTCGTTATCACGTCGCGCTGGTTGACCCGCTGCCCGCCGGGCTGGAGGCTTTGAATCCGGCGCTGGCGGTCACTGAGAGCATTCCGCGCGATGAGAATGACGTGAGCTCAAAGCGCGGCTGGTGGTGGCGGCAGTGGTTCGAGCATCAGAACCTGCGCGACGACCGCGTGGAGGCTTTTACTTCCCTGCTCTGGGAGGGAGTCTATAACTACTCCTACATCGCGCGCGCGACCACGCCCGGCGCGTTCGTCGTCCCGCCCGCCAAAGCCGAAGAGATGTATCATCCCGAAACCTTCGGACGCACGGGAACGGATTTTGTCAGGGTTGAATAAATCCTTTGAGCGCGGAAACGGAATTTCAAGCCGTTTCCGCGCTTTTAAAATATGAAATTTTTATATTTTAGTTTTTGGGTGATTGTTCTTCTGGGAAATTTCGGCGCTA
>JAFBAJ010000207.1 GCA_019247865.1 Acidobacteriota bacterium | reverse complement strand
TTCTACACGCAAAGCGCCGTCACTCGCAAGCCCGCGCGTGATGCCTTCGAGCACTTCATCCGCGAGGCGCACGCGCACGCGCAGGCCCTCGGCATAGCTCGAACGCGCAGTCCACGCCTGCAACAACAACTCCGCTCCCAACGGCTGATGCAGCTCTTCGTAACGACGAGCGAGAGCACGCGTCAGCGCGCGCAGCAGCTCTTCAGCCTCGCACGCGCGCCCAGCGGCCTCTTCCACGGTCGTCGCGGACTCGCGCAGCTCGAACGGCAACGCGCCCGGCTTGAGGTTGATGCCGATGCCGATGACGACCGCGCGCCCCAGCTCCGTCTCGACCGTCTCCGCCAGAATGCCGCAGACTTTGAGCCCGCCCGCCAGAATATCATTCGGCCACTTGATGTCCGTCTCAAGCCCGCACGCCTCCGCCAGTGCGTCCGCTACACAACACGCGCACATCAACGTCAGCAGCGGCCACGCGCGCTGCTCCAGACGCGGGCGCAGCACGATGCTGAAATAGAGTCCCGCGCCCTTAGGCGAAGCCCACGCGCGCGCCTGCCGCCCGCGCCCGGCCGTCTGCTCTGCGGCCACGATGCAGAGCCCTTCGGCCGCGCCGCGCATGGCCTGCCGCGCCGCCTCCGTATTGGTCGAAGGCAGAGAATCATATCTGAGTATCGTCGGACGCAAAGTGTGATTCGTCGTGGAGCGTCAAAGAGAAAAGGGCGGGCACGTCCAGTGCTCGCCCTCTGAGCAATGCGTTCGCGTCGCCGGGACAGCCCCGCCTTACTTGAAGAAGTTTCCGGCGATGCGGCCGATGTCGTCCGTCACGCTGCCGTCGTTGTTCGAGTCGAGCATGGACGAGAGCATCCCCATCATGCCGGGCTGCGCGGCCTGCGCCTGCTGTTGCTGGCCGAGGTACTGCGAGAGCCCATCGGGGTCCAGGCCCTGCTGCTGTTGCTCGCGCCCGACAGCTCCCATCACGAGCGGCGCGATGGTCTCTAACAAGCTCCCCGCGGAGTTCTGGTCGAGCCCGGTCGCCTGCGCCAGATTGTTCTCGACCGCCGGACGCTGGCCGCCGAAGATATGCGACAGGATGCCGGAGCCGTTCGCGCCGCTGGGGTCTGAGATGTACCCCAGAAGATTATCGAGGATGCTGCCGTCGTGGTCGTTGTTGACCGCGTCGTGAAGGGCCTGTGCGCCTTCTGGCTGCGAGGCGTTGCGCGCGAGTGCGGCGACGATCAAAGGCACTGCGACCTGCACGGCTGTCTGCGCCGTGCCCTCGCTGACGCCGAGCCGCTGCGCCAGTTGTCGCGCGGCCACCCCGGCGATCTGTTGCGTAACCATCTGTGCGATGACGTTCATCCTCTCTTCTCCTCTTGCGCTTCTCACTGACAAAAACTATCGTGCGCAGCCCCGAAGCCGGTCGTGCTGTTTCGGCTCTCGGGGCCGCAGGTGTTCTTCAAATGGTTCCGGGGCGCGGCGGGTCAGCGCGGAATCTTGAGCTTCTGGCCGGGATGGATCAGGTTATAGTTCTCCCCGATCACTTCACGGTTCAAGTCCCAGATCTCTTTCCAGTTCTTGCCCCAGTGCTTCCCGATCTTGCTCAGCGAATCGCCCGGTACGACCGTATATTCTTCGTAGCCGCCGCCCTCGACATTTATGTTGAGGACGAGGTCGCCCGCGCGG
The DNA here is from genome assembly GCA_019247865.1 of Acidobacteriota bacterium. Lineage (GTDB taxonomy): Bacteria > Acidobacteriota > Blastocatellia > Pyrinomonadales > Pyrinomonadaceae > JACMLC01. Next base: position 681 of record JAFBAJ010000207.1, on the reverse strand, counting down.
TAGTCCGGGTCCAGCTCGCCGTACTTGTCCCACAGCTGCTGCTTCACGTCGCCGTTGTTGGTCGTGCCGGTGACGTAGAGCACTCCGTCCTGCTCCGCGATCTGGAGATTCTGCACGCCGTTCTGATTGGCGATATCAATCAGGGGTTGGTATTTCTCAGTCAATGCCATGATCTCTGCTCCTTACTTAATGTTCATCTTGTTGACGACCTTTTTCGGGTGCGCTTCGTTGGCGGCCTTCATCGCGTCCTGCAGCTTGGCGCGCTGGATGTCGCCCGTGAGCGTCACCTCGCCGTTGGCGACCGCCACGGTCACGCCCGTGATGCCGTACTTCGTGAGCGCCGCCGTGACATCGCTCTGGAGCTTGGTGTCTGCGGAGACAGGGGGCGGGGTCGCGTTAACCATCGCGGGCTTGACCATCAGCGTGTTCGTCACAGACTTGACGCCTTCGACGCCTTTGGCGAGCTGTTCCGCGCTCGCTTTGTCGGCGGCGGAATTCACCGTCCCGGCGAGCGTCACGACGCCTTCCGCCGCCGTGACGGTAATCGCCTGCGAGCCGAGGCGGGGGTCAGCGCTCAATTTCGCTTTCACGTTCTGCACCAGCGTCTCGTCGCTCGGCCCTCGATTGCAACCGGCAAAAACGATGGTCAGCAACAAGATAGTCAGGCCGACGCCTAATTTT
>JAFBAJ010000115.1 GCA_019247865.1 Acidobacteriota bacterium | reverse complement strand
GCGCGCGTCCGCCACGCCGCGCCTTTGAACCGGCTGCTCTACGTCGATCTGAAGACCTTCCTGCCTTGTCTCAACCTCGCTTACACGGACAAGACCTCGATGGCCGCGAATCTGGAGGTGCGCGTGCCGTTCCTCAACGTCGAGCTGATGGAGCTGGCCGCGCGCCTGCCGCCGCGCCTCAAGCTGCGCGGTTTGAAGCGCAAGTATATCCTCAAGCGCGCCGCCGAAAAGCTACTCCCGCATCATGTCGTGTGGCGTAAAAAAGCTGGCTTCGGCGCGCCGATCCGGGCCTGGCTGCGCGGGCCGCTGCGGCCGCTGGTCGAAGAGTTGTTGTCCTCGGAGCAGGTCGCGCGGCGCGGCCTCTTTCGCCCCGAAGTGGTCGCGCGCCTCATCGCAGACAATCTTTCCGGGCGCGAGGATTACAGCCTGCAGGTCTTTCAACTCCTCACGCTCGAATTGTGGCAGCGCACTTTCATTGACGACGCGAGCTGATTTTATAGTAGTGACCTAAATTCAACACTCTGCGCTTGCTCTGCGTGAACTCTGCGCCTCTGCGTTGAGTGTTTGGCGGTATCATCTCAACGCAGAGACGCAGAGAAGTCGCAGAGTTGGCGCAGAGAAAAACAATTTAGGACACGACTGATTTTATTGACAACTCTGCGAGGCTTTGTTAGTTATGCACTGCACGCTCTCAAAAAATTCACTGACAAAGCGGAAGCTGCGGCCGGAAGGCGGCTTTGGACGGCCAGCAACGAAAGGATCATATGAATAACAAACTTGTGCCGGCTCTGATCGGCGGGGCTATTCTGGGAATCCTCTCCTCGATTCCCTTCATCAACTACTGCTGTTGCATCTGGGCGATTGCCGGCGGCGCGGTCGCCGTGATGATGTACGTCAAGAGCGCCCCCAACCGTGTCAGCGTCGGTGAAGGCGCGATGGTCGGTGCGATGGCCGGTGCAATCGGCGGAGCCATCTACTTCGTGCTCGGCAGCATCATCGGAATTATCTTCGGCGCGGCGCAGATGAACGAGGCCTTCCGGCAGTCCGGCATCAGCATGCCGCTCAGCGGAACCGCCCTCATCATCATGGGCACTTTCATCGGCGCGCTCTTTCTGGTCGGCCTCGGCACGGTCGGCGGCCTGATCGGCGTCCCCATCTTTGAGAAGCGTAAAGGCGACGACGTGCCTCCGCCTCCTCCCTCCTTCGGCGGCAACCCGCCGGGCGGCGGCGGTGGTTTCGCGGGCGGCAGCGGCGCAGGTTACGGCACGGGCGCGTAAACGGTTACAGGCCATTCACCGCAGAGGCGCAGAGTTCGCGCAGAGATGACGCAGAGAAGATCATTCAACTATCTCTGCGCATCCTCTGCGCCTGCTCTGCGTCTCTGCGGTGAAGTGCTATGGGAAGGAATCGAGCCATGAAGCTGACGCTGGCGCTGGCGTGCATTGTGATGTTGATGCTGACACTCCAACCGGTCACGGCGCAGAAGCCTTCCGCAGAGCCGCGCCCACAACGTCCCGTCCACACCTTCTCGATCGTGGCGCGTGATCCGACGACGGGCGAGCTGGGCGTGGCCGTGCAGTCGCACTGGTTCTCGGTCGGCTCGGTCGTGCCCTGGGCCGAGGCTGGCGTCGGCGCGGTCGCCACACAGTCCTTCGTTGATCCTTCCTACGGCAAGCTCGGCTTAGACCTCATGCGCGCGGGCCGGAGCGGGCCGGATGCCTTGAAAGCTCTGCTCGCAGGAGACGCCGGGCGCGAAGTGAGACAGGTGGCGATGATCGACGCGCAGGGACACGTCGACGCGTGGACGGGCGCGAACTGCATACAGGCTGCCGGACATCACGTCGGCGAGAACTTTTCAGTGCAGGCCAACCTGATGCTCAACGACAAAGTGTGGCCGGCGATGGCGCGTGCGTTTGAAACGACGAAGGGCGATCTGGCCGAGCGCATGCTGGCCGCGCTCGACGCAGGGCAGGAGGCCGGAGGCGACATTCGCGGTCGCCAGTCGGCCGCGCTCATCATCGTCGCGGGCAAAGCGACGGGCAAGCCCTGGCTCGACCGCGTCTTCGACCTGCGTGTGGACGATAGCCCGGAGCCTTTGCAGGAGCTGCGCCGCCTCGTCACTTTGCAGCGCGCCTACAATCACATGAACGCGGGCGATCTGGCCGTCGAGAAGAAGGACAACGAGGGCGCACTGCGCGAGTACGGCGCGGCGGAAAAGCTCGTTCCCGACAGCGCCGAGATGATCTACTGGCACGCCGTCGCGCTCGTCAACATGAATCGCACAGAAGAAGCCCTGCCGCTCTTTCGCAAGGTCTTTGCGATGGACCGGAACTGGGTCACGCTGACGCCGCGCCTGGCGAAGGCAGGACTTCTTCCTGATGATGCGAAGCTCATCGAGCGCATCACCGGCGTCGCCGGGAATAAATAAAGCATCGCGTCCTGCGTTTACGCTCTAAGCACACGACACGCTGCTTTTGCGTTAAGAGACGATGACATCGCAATGTGTCGCAATGCTTTCGCCAGCCGTGAAGATGACATTGTCATCAGAGGCGATGCTATCGTCATCAGAGACGATGTTATCTTCACGCGATGCAATGCCATCGTGATGCGTCGCAACAGCTTCGTCATCAGATGTAAGACCTGAGAAATTCGTTATGTCAAAGGCCATAACCGGCTTTTTTCTCACGCTCCTGCTGCTCTCGCTCTCCGCTTGCCGCAGCGAGAAGGGGCCTTCGCCGCAGAACACAGCACAGCCTGCGCCGACTGCTGCGCCGAATGCTTCTGCTGAGCCCGGCGCGTCGCCTGCTTTGAAGCGCGAGATAAAGCTGACGAGCAAAGCCTTCGCGGACGGCGCGCTGATGCCCGCGAAGTATAGCTGCGACGGCGAGAACGTCTCGCCGCCGCTCGCCTGGGAGGGCGTGCCGGAGAAGGCGCGCACGCTCGCGCTCTTCGTCGTCGACCCGGATGCGCCGGGCGGTCGGTTCACGCACTGGGTTCTGTTCAACCTGCCCGCGAGCACGAAAGAGCTGCCGGAACGCCTCGCGCCGGAGAAACAGGTTTTGGGCAGCGCGCGGCAGGGAACGAACGATTTCAAAAAGCTCGGCTACGGCGGCCCCTGTCCGCCGAGCGGCGAGCACCGCTACTTCTTCAAGCTCTACGCGCTCGACAGCGAACTCACCCTCGATGAGAACGCGACCCGCGCAGACCTCCTCAACGCGATGCAGGGCCACATCCTCGCGCAGGGAGACCTGACGGGCAAATACCGGAAGCCGTAAGCTCCAACCTGAAACGGTGGTGACCTCAATTCAACTCTCTGCGCTTGCTCTGCGTGAACTCTGCGCCTGCGGCGTTGAG
>JAFBAJ010000089.1 GCA_019247865.1 Acidobacteriota bacterium | reverse complement strand
GGCTGTACGACGGGCCGGAGCAAAGGGAAGCGCTCGCGCGCCTGAGCCGCGTGCGGATAGATTATCTCGCGCCCGAATCTCAGCCCGGCGCAGTCGCTCCTAAGGCGCTGCTGCTCGCGGGCTGGCTGGCGAGTCGCCTCGGCTGGCGCATCGTCAGCGAGCCCGCGCAGACGAACGAGAGCGCGCAGCTCTTCTCCTTCGAGCAGGACGGGCGCGCGATCACGGTCGAGCTGGCTGCGTGCGAGCACGAGTCGGTCGCGCCGGGCGGCATCGCACGCGTCGAGCTGGTGGCCGAGTCAGAGCCGCGCAGGAGTTTCGTCGCCATGCACGCGGAGCACGGGCGCGACCTGAAAATGCAGCAGGCCACGGGCGCGGAAGACGCGCAGACGACACGCGTCGTGACCTTCGCGGACAAGAGCCCGGCCGAGCTGCTCGTCGCAGAGCTTGAAATCCTGAGCCACGACCGCCTCTACGAAGATGCCGTCTTCAAGGTCGCGGAGATGCTCGGCTCCAAGTAGCTTTCGAGGCGTGGCAGATGATTCTCGCGGGCGACATCGGCGGCACGAAAGCTAATCTCGCGCTCTACGAGATGGAGCCGCGCGGCGGCCTCGTTCTGATCGACGAGCGCCGGTACGTGAGCAACGATCATGCGAGCCTTGAACTGTTGGTCGAAGATTTTATCAGTGGGCGTCAGCCACAGATTCGCGCCGCCTGCTTCGGCGTGCCGGGCGCGGTGATCGACGGCGCAGCGAAACTTCCGAACCTGCCCTGGATGGTCAGCCGGAAACAGCTCGCCGCCACGCTCAGGCTCGAAGGAGTTCAGCTCATCAATGACTTGGAAGCGACGGCGCACGGCGTCCGCGCGCTCGATGCGACGCAACTCATAACGCTCAACGAGGGCACGGCTGAGGAGCGCGGCACACTGGCTCTGATCGCGGCGGGCACGGGTTTGGGACAGGCCGCGCTCTTCCGGGACGGCGCGCGTTATCGGGTCGCCGCTTCCGAAGGCGGCCACGCGGATTTCGCCCCGCGCAATCAGCTTGAGATGGAACTGCTCACCTATCTTCTGACCAGGCATCAACGTGTGAGCTACGAGCGCGTGCTGTCCGGGCCGGGGCTGGTCAACGTCTACAACTTTTTCAAAGAGCGCGAGGGCGCGGCAGAGCCTGCGTGGCTCGCGGAAGCCTTAGCGGCGAGCGACGATCAGGCTCAAACGATTGCCGCCGCCGCGCTGGACGAAAAGGCCGAGCTCTGCGTCCGGGCGCTCGACCTGTTCGTCACGATCTACGGAGCGCAGGCCGGAAACCTCGCCCTCACCTTCAAGGCGACGGGCGGCGTCTACGTCGGCGGCGGCATCGCCCCCAAGATCATCGCCAAACTGGGCGACGGACTTTTTATGAAAGCCTTTCGAGAGAAGGGACGGCTCGCGCCCCTCGTCGCAGCCATCCCCGTCCACATCATCATGAACCCCAAGACCGCGCTCCTCGGCGCGGCCAGTTACGCGGCGGAGCATTTGAGCAGATGAACAGCTTACGCATCAACGGAGCGCGCGTCGAAGTCTGGCGCGATGTGGGAGAGATTAGCGAGCGCGCGGCGGAGCTTGTGATCGGGATTGCGCGCGAGGCGGCGGGGCGTGGCGAGTTCACGCTCGCGTTGTCGGGCGGGTCGACGCCGAGGGCGCTGTATGAGCTGCTGGCGACGGAAGAGAAGTCTGCGCGCGTGCCGTGGGAGCAGACGCAGGTCTTCTGGAGCGACGAGCGTTGCGTGCCGCCGGACGATGCAGAGAGCAACTATCGTCTGGCGCATGAAGCGTTGCTCTCACGCGTGCCAGTGCCCGCGGAACATGTGCACCGGATGCGCGGCGAGGATGAGCCGGGGGCTGCGGCGGCGGCTTACGCGGGGGAGCTTGAAAAAAATGTCGGGGCGGGCGACCCGCGCCTCTCGCTGATCCTGCTCGGGATGGGCGAGGACGGGCACACGGCGTCGCTCTTTCCGCAGACTGACGCGCTCAAAGACACTGTGCACACGGTCGCCGCGAACTACGTGGAAAAGCTCAAGTCGCATCGCCTGACGATGACGCTGCGGACGCTGAACGCGGCGGCGACAGTCATCTTTCTGGTGTCGGGCGCAGCCAAGTCGGAGGCTCTGTCTAAGGTGTTTGAGAGTGATGCTGTCGCAGATGGCTCGCTGCCCGCGCGGCTCGTGCGGCCCGCGCAGGGCGAGTTGATCTGGCTGGTGGACGAGGACGCGGCACGGCTCGTGACTAATAAATATTGACGGCTTCACAGCAGCGATGTTTATATTACGTCAGTCTCCCCGACCGCCATCTGTCCGCAAGCTTTTCAGGACATGAAAAGATTCACTCTCAGTCTGGTCGTGTTGCTGGCGCTCTCCTGTCTTGTGCAGGCCAAAGAGAGCTGGACGAGCGTGCGCAGCCGTAACTTCACGCTCATCGGCAACGCGAGCGAGCGCGAGATACGCGAGGTCGCCAGCCGGCTCGAACAGTATCACAGCCTGCTCGCGCGCCTCTTCGACCGCAGCGAACTCGCGCAGACCGTGCCGACCACCGTCATCGTCTTCAAAAATGATGAATCATTCAAGCCCTTCCGGCCGCTCTATCAGGGGCGGTTGACGGATGTCGCGGGCTACTTTCAGCCGGGCCGCGACCTCAACTACATCGCCGTCAACGCAGAGCACCAGCGCAACGATTCTTTCGCCACGATCTTTCACGAGCTGGTGCATCTCTTTGTGGACGGCAACCTGCACGGGCTGCCGCTCGCGTTGAACGAAGGATTGGCGGAGTACTACGCCGCGCTCAAGGTCACGGACGGCGGCAAGCGTGTGACGCTCGGCGAAGAGAACGAGCAGCACCTGCGCCTGCTCAGAAGCAAGGGTTTAGTGCCGCTCCGGACTCTGCTTGCGACTGAATACAGCTCCGCCTCTTACAATGAAGGCACAGCGCGCGCGGTCTTTTACGCGGAGTCGTGGCTGCTCGCGCATTACCTGCTGCACAGGGATGAGGGCGCGGGGCTGTTGCGGTTCCGGAAATTTCTCGGACTGCTGGCCGAAGGCGTC
>JAFBAJ010000074.1 GCA_019247865.1 Acidobacteriota bacterium | reverse complement strand
GGACGCTTGTCGCAGATGAGGACTCGCTTGTTGGAGCCAGCCGCTAAGCGTTCGGCGAGGACGGAGCCGGCGAATCCGGCTCCCACGATCAGGTAATCAAACATCTTTTCACACTCCCCCGTCTGTTCGTTCGTTCAAATAAGATTGCGTCGTCCAACATCAATCGCCGGTCACATACCTGGGCTCTGATGAGCTGGCCGCAGCGGTCGCCGCCGCAGCCTTCATCACCAACGGTTCGGCGGAGAGAGCCATGCGGCGCGCGCTGACCACATCTTCGATCAGCTCGTTCATCCGTCGCCACGTGCGATCCCACGAAGTCTGCGAAAGAAATGCGTCGACCGCGCGTATGCGCGCGTGCGCGTCCTCCTGCAAAGCCTCTTCGACAGCCGCGACGAACTCCGACGCCGTGTCGGCGATGTGCACAAAGCCGGCCTCGCCATACGGGCGCACGACATCGCGGATCGAAGTCGAGACGACCGGCAGTCCTGCGGCTAAATATTCCGGCGTCTTGGTCGGGCTGATGAAGCGTGTCGATTCGTTGCGCGCAAACGGCAGCAGCGCGACATCCCAACCCGCCAGATAAGCCGGCAGCTCCTGGTACTTTTTGCCGCCGAGATAATGTATGTTCGCGCGGCGCGGAAGCTCGCTCGGATCGATCTTGACGACCGGCCCGATGATGACCAGCTGCCAATCGGGACGCGCCTCTGCGACTGCGTCCAGCAGCCCCAGATCCATGCGTTCGTCGATCACGCCGCAGAATCCGAGGCGCGTGTGTGGAATGCGCGCCTGATCTTCCGGCTCGTGCTTCACGCCGCGCGCCTGCGCGAAGTGGGGCGCGTCGATGCTGCTCGGAAAAGCGTAGGGCTGCGAATGATGTTCGCGCTTGGCTTCGTACAGGCTCTGGCCTCCTGTGAAGAGGAGGTCTGCAAACTCAAACAACTCCTGCTCGCGCTCGCGCAGAGCGAGCGGCGCGCCTCTGAACGCAGACAGCTCGTCCATGCAATCGTAGATCACCGCCAGCGGTTGCAGGTGCCTGCTCCAACGAATCGCCATCGGCGTGTAATACCAGAGCACGCATTCACGGATCGCCTGCTCCTGACACAAACGATCGAGCAAAGTTTGCATCACGCCGTCCGTCTCCTGTCCCGCGAAACTTTGCGGCAGATGCGGGACGACGACGCACACGCCGTCATCGCGCAGGCTCAGGTCGAGCCGCGCCGCGCCCTCGCCAAAGATCGGCTCTTCGATGAAGAAGACGCGCCTGCCCTGTCTGGCGAAACGGCTCAGGAGATGCTGCGGTCTTTGATAAACGAAGTCCCAGCGGAGATGCGAGAGGCAGACCAGATCGGGCAGTCGCCCTGCTGTGTCCGAAGTCCGCAATGGTTGTAGATACGCGTCGGAATTTCTGCTAATCGTGTTCATAGTCCTACCCCTTAGTTCGTCATTAACCCAACTTATTAACTGGCGAAATTTTTTTCAGTGCGCTCAGCTATCGCAAGATCATAGTGAGCATGTTGGCTGGCTCTCTGAGTACAATCACCGCGATGATTGAGCTCATATTATGGCTCGGACGCGTCACAGATCTATGACTGTCGCATCCTTTTTTCTTCAAGCCAGAACATGCTCTGACATAAACCCTGGGGGAAACACCGGCAGATAACTTGAGGGAGTTATTTAATCAATCGGAAGAGGAGTATACCGCGCGACTTTGGTGAAGTCTGTACGCTTCCGAACTCCTAAGTGTGTGCAAAATCGTCCGGCATGATGCGTACGAGAGCGAGGCGCTCGGCATGGAACTCGGAACGTTCGGTGAGACGCGCCAGCATGACCTGCACCCTGACCGTCCGGTCTTCAAAAGCGATGCTCGTCGCGAAGCGCTGGATCGAATCGCCTTGAGCCATAAAGGTCAGAAAGCGATGCTTGAAATCCCTGACTTCCGCGTGCGGCATCAGGTCGTTAAAGAAATTGCGCCCGACCACATCCTGCGCCGGCGGAACTGAGTACGTGACAACCGCCGGACTGTAACGCAGCACGAAGCCCGCCGCATCAAGCTCCATCAG
>JAFBAJ010000069.1 GCA_019247865.1 Acidobacteriota bacterium | reverse complement strand
TATCGCTATCGTTATTACGAAGGATTTTCGGTTGGCATCGGCTACGGCTTTACGGGCATCGCGGTCGCGCTCTTAGGGCGCAACCATCCGGTCGGAGTGCTGCTGGCGGCCATCTTCTTCGGCGCGCTCCTGCGCGGGCAGCTCTTCGTGGACATCTTCACGGAGCGCGTCTCGAAAGACCTGGTGCAGGTCATCATGGCGACCGTGATCTTCTTCATCGCGGCCGAGAGACTCTTTCGCGGCCCCTTTAGCAGGTTCGGGTTGCTGAAACGCTCGAAGGTATAAGCAGCATGAGTAAAGTCTTCATTGGCATCCTGCTCTTTTCGACCATTCGTCTGGCCGCGCCGCTGGTGCTGGCCGCTCTGGGCGGCCTCTACTCTGAACGCTCCGGCGTCATCAACATCGCGCTCGAAGGATTGATGCTGGCGGGCGCTTTCACGGCGGCGACGGTGACGTATAAGACCGGCAGCCCGTGGGTCGGTCTGGCGGCGGCGATCCTGGCGGGCGTCTTCGTTGCGAGCATCCACGCCGTCGCCTGCATCAAGTATCAGGCCGATCAGGTCGTGAGCGGCATGGCGATCAATATCCTGATGTTCGGCGTTCCGGCCTTGTTGAGCGGAGCCTTCTTCGATTCGACCGGAGCGACGCCGCAGATCCCGATCAACAACCTGCTGCCAGTCGCGCCCATCGTCATCGCCGCCCTGCTCGTCGCAGTGACCTGGTACGTGCTCTATCGCACGCCGTTCGGCCTGCGCCTGCGCGCGGTCGGAGAGAATCCGGAAGCAGCGGACACGGCGGGCGTCAGCGTCACGCGCATACGCTACATCGGAGTTCTCTTGTCGGGCGCGCTGGCGGCCATCGGCGGCGCGTATCTCTCCATCGGGCAATCGTCTTTGTTCACGCGCAACATGACGGCCGGGCGCGGCTTCATCGCGCTCGCGGCCCTGATCTTCGGCAAGTGGAGACCCGTGCAAACGCTCCTCGCCTGTCTTCTCTTCGGTTTCGCCGAAGCCGTCTCGATTCAATTGCAGGGCGTCCCCATCTCGCTCCTGGGCAAGACGCTGGTCATTCCGGTTCACTTCATACAGATGTTTCCGTACGTGCTGACGATGATCGTTCTCGCAGGCTTTATCGGCTCATCCAGAGCGCCGCGCGCGCTCGGTCTGCCGTATCAAAAAGAGAAGTGAAATTCGTTCTTTGTGCTTTGTACTTTGTGCTTTGAGTGTTTGCGTTTAAGTCGCGTGCAAAGTACAAAGCACAAAGTACAAAGCACAAAAACAGAATTCGTTTATGAGCATTGCTCTTAATACAAAACATCTCAAGCGTTACAAGGACATCGCCTGGCTGTTGATGAAGTACGGGCGCTCCGATCTGGTCAGCCAGGCGGGGCTGTCGGAGGTGATCGAAGAGAAGGTTGACAAGGTGGATGCCGTCGAAGCGAAGGAGCTGGCCGATGATCTGGAGAAGATGGGGCCGACCTTTATCAAGCTGGCACAGCTTCTTTCGACCCGCGCAGACCTCCTGCCGCTGGCCTATCTCGAAGCCCTCACGCGCCTGCAGGACAATGTCGAGCCGTTCTCGTTCGGCGAGGTGGAGCAGATCGTCTCGGCGGAGCTGGGCGTGCGCCTCTCGAAAGGCTTCGCCGAGTTTGAGTCACAGCCGATGGCCGCCGCCTCGCTCGGACAGGTTCATTTCGCACGCATGCGCGACGGCCGTCCGGTCGTCGTCAAAGTCCAGCGACCGGGCGTGCGCGAGATCATCGTCGAAGACCTGGACGCGCTCGAAGCCGTCGCGCAATTTCTGGACGGTCATACGGAGACCGGACGGCGTTACGAGTTTCAACCGATGCTCGTCGAGCTGCGCAAGAGCCTTCTCCGCGAGCTCGATTATCGGCAGGAGGCGCGCAACCTCGTCACCTTCGCCGAAAACCTGCGTGAGTTCGCGCGGATAGACGTGCCGCTCCCCGTCGACGATTACACGACCTCGCGCGTGCTGACGATGGAGTACATACAGGGGAAGAAAATCACTGCGCTGAGCCCGCTCGCGCGGATCGACATCGACGGTTACGCGCTGGCCGAGCATCTCTTTCACGCATACCTGCAGCAGATTCTGGTTGACGGTTTCTTTCACGCAGACCCGCATCCGGGCAACGTTTTCCTGACCGATTACGGCTCCATTGCCCTCATCGACCTCGGCATGGTCGCGCGCATCACTCCCGCCTTTCAGGAGCAGCTCCTGCAACTCCTGCTCGCCATCAGCGAGGGGCGCGGCGACGAGGCGGCGGAGCAGACCATCAAGCTCGGCAAGCCGAAAGAGGATTTCGACGGGCCGATGTTCAAGCGCGACATCGCGGACCTGGTGACACAGCACAAGGGCGCGAACATGCAGGAGATCAATACCGGGCGGGTCGTGCTGGAGATCACGCGCATCGCAGGCGAGCGCGGCTTTCGCCTGCCGCCCGAATTCACGATGATCGCCAAGGCCCTGCTCAATCTGGATCAGGTCGTGCACACGCTCGACCCGAACTTCAATCCGAACGCTTCGATCCGCCGTCACGCGACCGAGATCGTGCGGCGACGCATGCTCAAGAGCCTCTCGCCCGGCAACATCTTCACCTCCGCGCTCGAAGTCAAAGAGTTCGCGGAAAAGCTGCCCGGCCGCGTCAACAAGTTTCTCGACATGGTCGCCAACAATGAATTGAAGCTCCAGGTGGACGCGATTGACGAGAAGACGCTGATGGCGGGCTTTCAAAAAATCGCCAATCGCATTACCCTCGGACTCGTGCTCGCGGCTCTGATCGTCGGGGCCGCTTTGATGATGCGCGTCGAGACCAGTTTTAAGCTGCTGGGCTATCCGGGTCTCGCCATCATCTTCTTTCTGATCGCGGCGGGCGGGGCGGTGCTGCTGGCGGTCAATATTCTGTATAACGATGAGAAGTCTGACAAATCCGATTAGATGATGATGAGCGAGATGGGCGGACAAGAGACTTTGTATGAGCGCGTCGAGCATGCCGTGCGCCAGATTCGCGCGCGCTATCCGGAAGAGGTGCGCGTCGGCCTCGTGCTCGGGAGCGGCCTCGGCGCGTTCGCGGACGACCTGGAAGAGAGCGTTGCCATTCGGTATGCGGAGCTGCCGGGCTTTGCGCGCTCGACGGTCGAAGGGCACGCCGGAAGGCTCGTGCTCGGCCGCGTCGGGTCGGTGCACGTCGCGGCGATGCAGGGACGCTTTCACTTTTACGAGGGCTACTCGTTTGACGAAGTGGTCTTTCCGATTCGCACCTTTGGCCTGCTCGGCGTGAAATCGCTCGTGCTGACCAACGCCGCGGGCGGCATCAACGTCGGCTTCGATCAGGGCGCGCTGATGATCATCAACGATCATCTTAACCTGATGGGCGTGAGCCCCCTGCGCGGCGCGCATGACGAGCGGTTCGGCCAGCGCTTTCCGGACATGAGCGAGGTCTACGCGCGCGACTATCAGGAGATCGTCGTCGAAGAGGCGCGGCAGATGAACCTGGAGCTGCGGCGCGGCATCTACGCGGCGCTCTCCGGGCCGAGCTACGAGACGCCCGCCGAAGTGCGTATGCTGCGCACGCTCGGCGCGGACGCGGTCGGGATGAGCACCGTGCCCGAAGCCATCGTCGCGCGCCAGATGGGCGTCAAAGTCCTCGGCATCTCCTGCATCACCAACATGGCCGCCGGAGTCATCGGCGAGCCCATCAATCACGAAGAGGTCATGGAAACCGGCGCGCGCGTCCACCAGACGTTCAAGGAATTGCTCAGGCGTGTGATACCAAGATTGGTTTAAAGGCTGG
>JAFBAJ010000835.1 GCA_019247865.1 Acidobacteriota bacterium | reverse complement strand
AAGACGCAAAGAAAACTCAATTGTCTTCTTTGCGTCTTTGCGCCTTTGCGTGAAATATTCCGTTTGCTCATTCGGTCGGTGGCTTGATCTCTCCGGTGTCGCGCCGCGTGTCGGAGTCTTGCGCGGGCGTGTCGTCCCCCTCGCGCGTCGGCGGCTTGATCGGGCCTGTGTCGGGCTTGTCTCTCTCTTCGGGAGCGTCTGGGCGGTCGTCTTGTGCGTTCATTTCGGGGCCTCCTTCATTGGTTAAGCGATCATCAGTAGTGGATTTTCGAGCATCTGTTTGAACGTCTGTAGGAACCGCGCGCCGGTCGCGCCGTCTATCACGCGATGGTCGCAGGACATTGTGACGCGCATGAGCTGGCGCACGACGATCTCGCCGTCGCGCACGACTGGCTTGGGAGTCATCGCGCCGACGGCCAGGATGGCTGCCTCCGGCGGATTGATGACGGCCGTGAATTCGTCTATCCCGAACATGCCGAGGTTGCTGACCGAGAAGGTCGCGCCCGTGTACTCTTCTGGACGAAGCTTGCGGTTGCGCGCACGCTCGGCCAGCTCACGGACTTCGGACGCGATCTGCCTGACGCCCTTCTTGTCCGCGTTGCGCACGATGGGCGTGATCAAGCCGTCTTCGATGGCGACGGCGACGCCGATGTCCGCGCTCTCGTAATAGCGGATCGCCTTCTCCTGAAACGAAGCGTTGACCTGCGGGTGCTGTAAGAGCGAGAGCGCGGCGACTTTGATGATGAGATCGTTGAGGCTGATCTTCGAGTCCGGGTTCGCTTCATTGATCTGGCGGCGAGCTTCGGCGGCCCGGTCCATCTCGATCTCTGTGGTCAGAAAGAAATGCGGGATGGGGCCGATGGAGGTCACGAGGCGGCGCGCGATGACGCGGCGCATCTCGGACATCGGCTCGTCACGATAAGCGGAAGCGCCCTGTATCTCCGGCAACTGTGTGGGCTGTTGTGGGCTGCGTGCTTCCGCCGGACGCGCGGCCGGCTGTGGCGCGCTCTTCAGCGCCTCTTCGATGTCGCGCTTGACGATGCGTCCGCCGGGGCCGCTGCCTCTCAAAGAACGAAGATTGATGCCGGCGTCCGCAGCCATCCGCGCCGCGAGCGGCGAGACGACGAGACGACCGCCATCCTGTGATTTATCTTCAGCCTGTGATTTATCTTCAGCAGGCTGCGCGGCAGCGACGGTTGCGCCCGCGCCGTTGTCTGAAGGCGGTGCTGTTTCAGCCTCTTCGGTTTGTGCCGGGGCAGGTTTGCTCTCGGCTGAAGGCTGGGCTGAGCCCGCTTGAGAGAGCAGCGCGGAGATATCCTCATCGGGCTCGCCGATGACGGCGATGAGCTGGCCGAGCGGCGCGCTCTCGCCCTCCTGAATCAGAATCTTGCGCAGCACGCCGGAGCCGAGCGCCTGCATCTCCATCGTCGCCTTGTCGGTATCGATCTCGGCCAGCGGCTCGCCCATGGCGACCTTGTCGCCTTCCTGCTTGAGCCATCTTGAAAGCTGCCCCTCCTCCATCGTCGGAGAAAGCTTGGGCATCACGACCTGCGTTGCCATATGCTGGTTTCCAGTTGTTAGTTAATCCAGGTACGCGACTTCGCGCACAGCCTTGACGACCTGCTCGACGCTCGGAATAGCCAGGTCTTCTAAGTTCTTGGCGTAGGGCATCGGCACGTCCGCGCCTGAGACGCGGCGAACGGGCGCATCCAGATAATCGAAGGCGCGCTCGTTGATCTCTGCGCTGATCTCCGCGGCGACGCCGCAGAACGGATGCGACTCTTCCGCGATGACGACGCGATTGGTCTTTTTGACGGAAGAGATGATCGTCTCGACATCGAGCGGACGAATCGTGCGCGGGTCTATCACCTCGCAGGAGACGCCCTGCTTCTCCAACTCCTCCGCAGCCTTGAGGGCGACGGGAACCATCAGAGAGCGCGCGACGATGGTCGCATCCTTGCCCTCGCGCTTCACATCGGCCACGCCGAGCGGGATCGTAAAGTCAGCTTCGTCCGGCACCTCGCCCTTGTTGCCGTACATCCGCTCCTGCTCGATAAAGACCACCGGGTTGTCATCGCGGATCGCGGACTTCAAGAGCCCCTTCGCGTCCGCAGGCGTCGAAGGCATCACGACCTTGAGGCCGGGAAAGTAGGCGTACCAGGACTCGATGGCCTGCGAGTGCTGCGAAGAGACCTGATAGGCTGAGCCGCCGGGGCCGCGAAAGACGATGGGAATCTTGAATTGCCCGCCGGACATGTAGAGCATCTTGGCGGCGGAGTTGATGATCTGATCCGTGGCGAGGATGGAAAAATTGAAGGTCATGAATTCGATGATGGGACGCAAGCCCACCATCGCCGCGCCGACGCCGAGACCCGCGAAACCCAGCTCGGTGATCGGCGTATCGATCACGCGCTTGTCGCCGAACTCGTCCAGCAAACCCTTCGTCACCTTGTACGCGCCCTGATAGGCAGCGACCTCTTCGCCCATCAGAAAGACGTTCTCGTCCCGCTCCAGCTCTTCGCGCAAAGCCTGATTCAGAGCCTCGCGCATCGTCATCATCGCCATAAAGACCTCTGTGCCTGTTATTCGTCCGCGTAGATATGTGTGTACAGCTCTTTAGGGTCGGGCAGGGGGCTTTCGTCTGCGAAGCGGGCGGAGTGCTCGACCTCTTCGCGCACGCGCCCCTCGATCTCGTCGAGCGCGGCCTGATCGATCACGCCGTTCTCCAGCAGGCTCGCCGTGAAGAGCTTGATCGGGTCGCGCTGCTGGTACTTCTCGATCTCTGCGCGCGTGCGATAGTTGCCGGGGTCGGACATCGAGTGACCCATAAAGCGATAGGTGCGAATTTCGAGCAGCGTCGGCAGGTAATCTTTGCGCGCACGCTCGACGCCGCGCTGCACAGCCTCGCGCACGGCCAGCACATCCATCCCGTCCACGAACTCCGAAGAGAGCTCGTAGGCGCAGGCCTTCTGCGAGACGTCCTGCAAAGACATCGCGCGATCTAAAGAGGTGCCCATCCCGTACTGGTTGTTTTCGCAGATGTAGATGCAGGGCAGCTTCCAGAGCTGAGCCATGTTCAGCGATTCATGGAAGGCTCCCTGATTGACGGCCGCCTCGCCGAAGAAGCAGAGCGTGACCTGATCCGTGCCCTTGTACTTGGAACCGAACGCGATGCCCGTCCCCAGAGGAATCTGCCCGCCGACGATGCCGTGCCCGCCCATGAAATTCACGTCGGCGTCGAAGAGGTGCATCGAGCCGCCCTTGCCGCTCGAACAGCCGCCGGACTTGCCGTAGAGCTCCGCCATCACTTCATCCGCCGAGACGCCTTTGGCGATGGCGTGGCCGTGCTCTCTGTAACTCGTGATCACGTAATCGTCCTGGCGAATCGCGCTGATCGCGCCGACGGCGACGGCCTCCTGCCCGATGTAGAGGTGACAGAAGCCTCCGATCTTGCCGAGGCTGTAGCTCTCCGCGCACTTCTCCTCGAAGCGACGAATGAGAATCATCTGGTAGAGCAGCTTGAGCAGCGTCTCGCGGTCAACCGCCTCGATGCGGTTCTTCTGCTCCTCTTTCTGTTTCGCGTGCTCTTCGTCCAGTTGCGCCGGGTCGATGTGGTCCGTCACTTCTTCGACGGCGGCGGCGGCGCCCGGCTGCTCCTCCGCTTTGACGCGTGATTTTGTGGGTGCGGCTTGTTTGCTCATCTCTTGTTCCCAATCAAAGGCGACAACGCGGACTCGAAAGAGAGAAACTCCCTTCACACATACAACAAACCCGAACTGTCGAACCTTTAAGAATGGTCTGGATTATACGCTGGATTCGCGCCCGCACGCAAAAGCGATAAGTAAAGCCACAGAGACACAGAGACACAGAGCTAAAACAGGCAATCTGTTTTATTAGCTCCGTGTCTCTGTGTCTCTGTGGCTAAATCTTTATCTAAAAGCTTCGATTGATGTGACCGTGTTGTCAGCCGCGAGCGAGGGCGCGAGTTTGCGCGCGTGTTTGTCGTGGCGCATATTGCGGTCGGCGATGGTCAGGAGCTGCTCGGCCGTCTCGCCGTCTTCCGGATAACAGGCGATGCCGATGCTGACTCCGACTTCGACCGACTGTCCGGTGCGGACGGAGAACTTGTGCGCCTTGAGGGCGGAGCTGATGCGCTCGGCGATGATGACGGCCATGTTGGCCGAAGCCATCGGCAGAATCGCCGTGAATTCGTCTCCGGCATAACGCGCCAGAATGTCCATCTGCCGGAGCTGCTTTTTGATGATCGCGGAGACGCTCGCCAGCAGGCGGTCGCCCGTCGCGTGGCCGTAGGCGTCGTTGACCTGCTTGAAATTGTCCAGGTCCATGCTCACGACCGTCATCGGCTCGCGGTTCTTCAAGCGCTGGCACTCGGCGATGCGCTGCTCCAAAGCCATGTAGAAGGCGCGCGCGTTGGGCAGCTCTGTCAGCGGGTCAATGAGCGCGCTGTCTTTCGTCTTCTCGAAAGTGAGCGCGTTGTTGAGCGCGGACGAGGCATGCTGCGCGACGGATTCGAGCAGGCGCACGTGCTCGGTCGTGTACGGGTGGCGGTTCTTCGAGTAGAGCGTGATCGCGCCGAAGGTGCCGTCCTCGCGCAGGAGCGGCGTGACCAGCAGGTGATTGATGTGGCGCGAGATATCGTCCGCGACGCCGAGCAGGTCCAGCTCCGGCGAAGAGCTGCACATCGTGCGCCCGTTGGCGATGACCCAGCCCGTCACGCCGTCGCCGATGTTGACGCGGCGCTGCGCGAAGGTCTTCGAGTGTTCGCCGACGACGTGCGCCGGAATGGCCTTGCCCGTCTTCTCGTCCACCAGAAAGATGACGCAGGTGTCGTAAGGCACGATCGCGCCGAGCTTGGTCGAGATGAGCGTCACCGTGTCCTGCAAGTTCAGGGAAGAGCCGATGGTCTGCGCGATCTCGTGGAAGGCGAAGACCTCGCGCTGCGCTTCCGTGATCGAACGGAAGCCGGAGTTGTTGTCCGGCGCGCCGAGCACGTCCGGCGCGAGTCCCGCGTCCGGTCGCGCGCTCGTCTGGTCCACCGCCTCGCCCGAAGAGACCTGCTCCTCTATGTCCTGCGAAGCGATGAGGCTGTCGAACTCTTCGACGTGCTCGATGAAAGTCTCCACGACACGCGGGTCGAAAGAGCTGCCGGACATCTGGCGC
>JAFBAJ010000819.1 GCA_019247865.1 Acidobacteriota bacterium | reverse complement strand
GTTGCCCTGTGGCTTCCTGCAACGCGCGCCGCTCCTGCGTCTCGCGGTCTGTCTCCCTGAGCGCCAGCGCGGCGCGTTCCGCCTGCACCGTTCTCGAGTCAACGCGAAATTCGATGAAGGTCACGACCGCCTGCCCGAGCAGCGAGTTGAGCCGGAAGAGCAGTTGGCCGCTCACGGCTTCGAGCTGCTTCTGCCAGGTCGTGTCGGCGACGGCGACGATGAGCGTCTTGCGATAGAGCCGGAAGGGCACGGCCTGCCCGCGCAGGCCCTCGCCCGCGACCCGCCGCCAGGCCACCATCGCGGCGGCCTCGCAGACCTCCTCCGCCTCGCCTGCGGCGCGCAAGAGCTTAGGCAGAGAACGAATCAGGTCTTCCATATAATTTTAGATTTTTGATTTGCGATTTGTCGGTTCCAATCTAAAATCGAAGATCGCAGATCGAAAATTTGAAATCGCGGTGAGTGTAATGGAAAAAGAGCGAGAGTCACAAGCGTGTTTGACCCTGCCGCCGCTGGTGCTGGCTTCGGCGAGCCCGCGCCGGGCGGAGATCCTGCGTGCCGTCGGCTGGCCCTTCGAGGCTCTGCCCGCGGAGATAGACGAGACGCCGCACGCGTCGGAAGAGCCGGTCGCGTACGTCGAGCGTCTGGCGCGCGAGAAGGCTGCGGCGACCGCCGCGCGGCGTGCGGACGCGTGCCTCGTGCTCGGCGCAGACACGACCGTCGTGGTGGACGGCCTGATGCTCGCCAAGCCGGTTGACGAAGCGGACGCGCGACGAATGCTGAAACTGCTGAGCGGCCGTTGGCACGAAGTCCTGACGGGCGTCGCGCTGGTGCGTGCGGGCACAGCGGATGAGGAGCCGCGCCGCGTCGTCTCGCATCAGGTGACGCGCGTGCGTTTCGCTGCCATGTCTGACGAGGAGATAGATTGGTACGTCGCCACGGGCGAGCCGATGGACAAGGCCGGAGCCTACGCCGTCCAGGGCCGCGCCGCGCTCCTCATCGAAGAGCTCGCGGGCGAATACTGGAACGTCGTCGGCCTGCCCGTGCGTCTCGTGTACAGGCTGATAAAAGAAAATTTCACGCAAAGGCGCAAAGACGCAAAGAAAGTCAATTAAGCTTTTCTTTGCGTCTTTGCGCCTTTGCGTGAAACTGCTTTCTGCTTACAAAACCTTCTCCAGCGTCGGAGCGAGCTGGCCGATGACGTTGCCCTTTGAATCAAGCCCGCCGATGGGCGTTCCGACCATCTGTCCCTGCTTGTCCAGCACGACGAAGGCCGGAATCTGATCCACGCCGAACTGCTTCGAGACCTGTCCGTTCACATCGCGCAGCATCGTCAGGTTCAGGTCGTTGCGCTTCGCGAAGAGCCGCAGTTGCTCGTCCGTCGCGTAGTTCTTCGACTTAGGCGAATCGGAATCGGTCGCGACGAAGTAGACCACCACGCCCTGCTTCGCATATTCGTTCGCCAGCTTGCGCAGGCCCTCCGCCTGTTCGCGCGAGAGCGGCAGCCAGGAGGCTCCGAACGCCAGCACCACCACCTGCCCGCGCACGTCTTCGGACGAAACCGTGTGCCCGTCAATCGTGCGCAGCGAGAACTCCTGCACGGCCGTCAGCGCGGACGCGCCGCGCGGCAGCAGCAGCGCTGCGGCTGACAGCGTCAACAGGATGGATAATGTCACAGCCACTTTTGACCTGCGACTCAGAAACATGTAGTTGCTCCTCTTGTGTGCCCGCTTACTTTCGCGGCCTGAGCAAACATCGCTCAAGCAACTAATTAGATGTGCTTCGACGCTAGACAGTTGGACAACCGGGCGGCTCGCTGCCGAAACTTTCGCGGTAGAGAGAGCGGTAATCATCCCACGTATCCATATCGCGCGCAATGCCGGGAAAGGAGACGGGCAGGCGCAGGACCTGCGCGCGGTGTTTCCGGAAGAAAGCCCGGAGGCCGCTCTGCGGATCGAGCCGTAAAAGCTCCGCGCGATATTTGAGGTCGATCAGAACCGGATGGCCGCCGCGCCCTTCATGCACCGGAATCAGGAGCGAAGCCCCCTTACGCTGCCTCTCATCGAGCAGGCGGCGGACGGCTTCGGGCGGGATGGCCGGCTGGTCTGCGAGGGCTATGAACACGGCCTCCGCTTCATCCGAAAGCGCTTCGACGCCGCGTGCGATGGAGACTCCCATCTCGCTCTCAGCCTCTTCGTTGACGGCGAACCTGACTGGAAGCTGCGCGAGCTGCGCGCGCACCTCGTCCGCGCGATGACCGACGACCACGACGACCTCTTCAACCCCGCCCGCGAGCAGATGACGAATGCAAGCCTCAATCACCGTTTCATCTCCGAACGGCAGCAGCGGCTTGAACGCACCCATCCGCCGCGAGCGTCCGGCGGCCAGGAGAATCGCAGCGATCATAGCAAAGACATTCTCACGCAAAGGCGCAAAGACGCAAAGGAAAACAGTTAAGCTTTTCTTTGCGTCTT